>JAQUYZ010000273.1 GCA_028691625.1 Eubacteriales bacterium | reverse complement strand
GAGCTGTCGCCGCAGACAAGACCGAGCACAAAGTCACATTTTTGCGCTTTAGCTAAAGCAGCTCCTTCCATGACATGCTCTTTCAGCGGATTTGGCTGTATTTTATCATACAGCACATGTGTAATATCTGCTTTCTGAAGCTGCTCCTCCAGTCTTGCCAGATACCCGTTCTTTTTCATGGACTGTCCTGCAGAAATAACGATCAAAGCTCTGTTTCCCGGCAACTTCTGCTTGTGCAGCATATTCAGCTGGCCTTTTCCAAAGAGAATGCGCGTTGGCATATAGTAATTAAAACTCATAGTATCACCCTTTCTAATATGGTATCGATTAAATGGTACCCCTTATTCGAAGGAATAGTCAACAATATTTTATTTTCCTTTCTTGTCGTCGATCCGGGTTCAATCCTTTATCCGTCAGAATAGATCGGTTCACACTGGTAACAATATAAGAAAAAGGGGGTGAGGGTGGTAATATGAATGAAGCATTGGTCGAAATCGTTCGGGCGCTGATCGCCTTTTTTACGCTTCTGATTTTCACAAGGCTGCTGGGAAAACAACAGATGAGTCAATTAACCTTTTTTGATTATGTCTTGGGAATAACGGTAGGATCCATTGCAGCCTCACTGACGATCGAATTAACCTATGATCCATGGCCAATGTGGCTTGGTCTGGTTACTTGGATTCTTGCTGTGCTGGTGTTTCAGTTAGTTACCGTTAAGTGGAGATATGCTTCAAAATATATTGACGGAGAGGCTACCGTTGTAATCATGAACGGCATGATTATGGAAGCGGCCATGAAGAAGCTGCGGTATCGGATCAGCGACCTTACGGAGCAGCTCAGGGATAAAGGTATATTTGATATTTCCCAAGTGGAATTTGCGGTTCTGGAGGTCAGTGGAAAACTGTCAGTCCTGAAAAAGTCCCAGTATCAACCGGTTACGCCAAAAGATATGAACATCAAGACGAAATACAGCGGTATCGGAACGGAACTCATTTACGACGGAGTCATCGTAGAAAAAAATCTGAAGCAGGTGAACCACGACAGGAAATGGCTGTATAAAGAATTGAAGCGATCAGGAATCAACGATGAGTCCGAAGTGTTTTTTGCAACCCTGGAAACGACGGGGAAATTATATGTGGACCGATATCAGGACCATATTAAAAGCAAAACGGATATCAGTGATTATGATGGTCCTTATTGAGAGGTGACAGGATGAAAAAAATAATAGCAGTTCTGATACCGGCCGTTTTCATTGTATTCTTTATCCTGATTATGATCAGCTCGTCCTATCTGAAACAATCATTTCGTGAAGACGATAATGTGCCGGTAATTATAGATGCAATCAAAGAAGATGTAGACGCAGGTGATTGGAGCGAAGCGAAGGAGGGTGCAGATGAATTGGAGACTGCCTGGAAAATCATAATGGGAAGGGTTCAGTTCAGTGCCGCCAGGGATGAGCTTAGAGATGCGAAAACAAGCATTGTAAGAATGAAAGCTTATATCGAAGCCAATGACAGAGCCGGATCACTGGCTGAACTGAATGAAGTGAAAGAGCACTGGACGTATATTGGCGAATAAAACAATATTATCATAGGAATTACGAAGCTAGGGTATGATACCTAGCTTTTGTTTTTTACTTATTGTATAATGTTTACAAATTCAACCAAAGCGAGAAAGGAAGCCGGGAATGGCGAAAGAGAAAAAACTGCTGCTCTTTTTGAAATTCATAATTTCTGTCGTGCTGTTCTGCAGTGCGGTTTATTTTGAGAATGCGCAGCAGCAGAGATTGATTCAGCTGGTGCTCATCTTCGCGGCCTTTCTTTGCAGCGGGATTGCCCGCTGCGTTATGAAGCAGGAGCGGCATTCTTTTTATCTGACCTTTTACTTGGATATTGTCTTGATCTTTCTTCTGGAACAAAACTCCAGACTGCTGATCAACTACTTTTTTCATTCCCTGTATCTTATCATCATCCTTGAGGCGGTGCTGTCCCTGAACCTGAGAAAAGGGATCCCCATCGGAACCATTGCTGTTCTTGTTTCCCTGATTAAATACGGTTATCTCATTTATTATAAATTCAACATGGCAAATATTTCACAGATGGCTTTTTTCCTGCTGGTCAGTGTGTTGATCCTGGTAATTGCCGGCTTTGCGCAGTATAACAGAGAGGAGCGGCAGAGAAAGGACGTTTTATATAAGGAATTGCTGGATACCCACAAGCAGCTGAAGCAATATGCGAATGAGGTCAACCGTCTCTCTGTGGTTGAGGAAAGAAACCGCATCGCACGGGATATTCACGACACCATCGGGCATAACATGACGGCGCTGATCATGCAGCTTCAGATGACCGAGCACTTGTACAAAGAGGATAAGTTGAAGGCAGAGACATTGCTGGCAGAAGCAGTGTGTACCGCAAGGGACAGCTTGACCGGCATCCGGGAGGTTGTGGAGACTCTGAGGGGAAAGGAATCAGCCGGTGATACCGTTGATGCAATCCGTTTGCTTGCCGCTGAATTCTCCGAAAAAACAGGAATCATGATTCAGCTTGATATGATTGATGGGGAGGAAGAAAACGACTCAGATCCTCAGACCGGAATAAGGAATCCTCCAGCAGGCATGGCGCTGTACCGTATCGTGCAGGAGGCAATGACCAATGGGCCCGCCATGGGAGAGCGACAGAGATTTCAGTCAGAATTGAATATTTGAAGACGGAGATCCGGTTTCATATTCAGGACAACGGAATCGGTGCAGAAGAGCTGAAGGAGGGCTTCGGTCTCAAAGGAATCCGGGAAAGAGCGGAGGCCTTTGGCGGCGGGATTACGATTGAGCACGGACAGGGCTTCTCAGTCCGTGGTGTGTTGTATTTGGAGGAGAAAAATGATTAAAATACTGCTGGTGGACGATCAGGAAATCCTGGTTGAGGGTCTGAAGCTCATTTTGGGTAAGGAAGAAGATCTGGTGATCTGCGGCTCAGCCGGCAACGGCAGGGAGGCCTATGAAGCGTGCCGATGGAACAGCCCGGATGTGGTGCTGATGGACATCAAAATGCCGGATGTCAACGGTGTTGATGCGACCGCAATGATTAAAAAAGAGTTTCCTCATATTAAAATTCTGGTGCTGACCACCTTTAACGAGGATGAATATATCTATGAAGCATTGAAGCACGGCGCATCGGGCTACCTGCTTAAGGATACTTCACCCGCGGAGATCGCCGCTGCCATCCGTACCGTATCCAACGGCGGAGCGTTGATCCAGTCAGAGGTCGCGGTCAAGGTGCTGGATCAGTTTTCCGAGCTTGCAAGGGGAAAAAAGGAAAAGCTGCCGGACCCCAGGGCAGGGCAACTGACGGAGCGGGAAATCGATATCTGCCGGCTGATCGCGGAAGGGAAGAATAACCGGGAGATCGCAGGCGAATTATATCTGAGTGAAGGCACGGTAAAAAATCATATTACAAGGATCCTGATCAAGCTGGATTTGAGAGACAGAACACAGCTTGCGGTATTCACTATTCAAAACGACCTTTAGAAATAAAAGCAGCCATTCAGAATCAGCCGGTATTCAGAAGGCTGCTGTTATATTCGGTAAAATAGTGCAAAAAGTCACAGGGCGGATCGACAGAAAGTGATTTCAGATACAAGATAATAGTATGGGAAGCGGAGAAAATGATGGTACAAATTTGGAATTGCTTAAAATTACCATAGGGGGGATCGAATATGAAAAAGATCTTTGCAGGGATGATGGTTGTGCTGTTCACCGCATTGACAGTAACCGGCTGCGGAAACAATTCACTCGCTGATTATAAAAAAGCGGTGGATAAGACGGAGCAGATCACGAAAGGCCAGAGCTTCGGAGACTTTTCCGTGACCATGGACTTCAATACGGAAGGGATGACGCCGGAAGGCATCAACGAG
>JAQUYZ010000004.1 GCA_028691625.1 Eubacteriales bacterium | reverse complement strand
GGGTAAGCAAAGGCGGCAAAGGCGAAGTGGCTTGAACAAAGTGAAAGCCAGTGCCTTTAGACGCTGGCCGGTATCACGGGCTTATAGCCCTGAGCAAACCACCCGTTAGACGGGTGGTGTTGATTTATGCATTCGCACTTTTATTCCAGAAGAAAATTATTAAATGAAAAATATTTGTTGACAAACAATATTATACAACGTATAGTATTAGTATAAAAATAATATTGCAGAAATTTAGTATTGACAGAAGAAAAAGGAGGTAAAAGAATGGGGTTTCAGGTGGGATCGACGCTGCTGGATGCATGTGTGCTGGCAGTGTTATCAAGGGATGACACATATGGCTACGTTCTAACCCAGACGATGAGGGATGTGACGGATCTATCCGAATCAACCCTGTACCCGGTGCTCAGGCGGCTGCAGAAGGACGGGTATCTGAGGACCTATGATCAGCCCTATCAGGGGAGAAACAGAAGGTATTACGCCATCACCGAGGATGGGAAAAAAAAATTCGAAGGATATAAACGGGATTGGATCCTGTATAAAACGCAGGTGGATAGACTGTTATGTGGAGGGGATGACAATGAATAGGTCTGAATTTTTTAAGAATCTGGAGCAGGGGCTGACAAGGGTCCCCAAAGAAGAGAGAGACGCGGCATTGGACTACTATCATGAATATTTTGATGACGCAGGTCCGGAAAATGAGCAGAAGGTGATCGATGAGCTTGGCTCTCCGGCACAGATTGCAGCAAGAATCAAAGCGGACTCGGCGGTAAAAAACCTGGGAGGGGATGCAAAGCCATCAATGAAAAAGGGGATTTCGGCGGTATGGCTGGTCATATTGGCAATTTTCGCAGCACCCATTGCCCTGCCTTTAGCCATCGGTGCAGCCGCATTGGCAATCGGGCTTCTGGCTGCGCTTATCGGAGTGGTAATCGCACTGATCGTCAGCGTTGCAGCCTTTTTCATCGGAGGGATCGCGGTGATTGCTTCGGGGATTGCAGTCATTGCCACCAGTGTCCCCGTTGCCATTTTTTCCATCGGCGTGGGGCTGTTGACCCTCGGACTTTCCATCTTGATCGGAATTTTGGTCGTGCTTGCTGCCAGGGGAATATTCGGCGGCATCGCGAAGGGTATGAACAAGCAGCTCAATAAAAAAAAAAAAGGGGATGATATCAATGAATAAATCGGTTAAAGGAGTCGCAATTGTTGCAGCGGCAATGGTATTCGTTGGACTTGTGCTTACGGGAATCGGGTTCCTGGCCGGCGGGAATCAAAGTATTTATCTTGACAGGAGCGGAATTCATCTGGGAGGCGGGGAAGGCGGCGGAACAGAGGACGGCGATCTGACAAGCTTTTCCCAGGGTGTGGAAGGTTTCAGCAGTATCAGCGTGGATCTGGATTATTATGATGTGGATCTGGTTCCCGGCGATAAGTTCTCAGTTCAGGGCGAATATCTCAGCAAAGATGGAAAACCGGATATCAAGGTTGAAAATGGCACATTGACGGTAAACGACACTTGGCATAAAGGGATCAATCTCAACATCGATCTGCCGGGACTGGTCTTCCATAGCAACCAGCCCAACATCAAGATCTACTATCCGGAAAAAACAAAGCTGAAGAGTATTATAATACGCTGCGACGCTTCGGATTTGAATTTTGAGGATCTGACAGCGGAAACTGCTGAATTTGATTTGGATTTCGGAAAACTGGAATTGACTAATATTACGGCAGATAATATAACGATTGAAATGGACAGCGGAGACTGTGCGCTGAAGGGAATCAAGGCAGCTGATCATCTCACGGTATCCAATAATTTCGGCAGTACTACATTGAACGTCGCCGAAATGAAAACATTAAAGGTGGATGCGGATTCTGGAGATGTTACCTTGACGGATGCAACCTTTGACCGGGGCGAGCTGAGCCTGAACTTCGGCCAGCTAACCGCAGAGGGAATCACGTCAAACGGCTTGAAAGCAGAGTCTGACAGCGGAGACATTGATCTGCAGGGCCAGCTTCTCGGCTTGACGGATGTAACCTGTGATATGGGGAAGGTTACGATCAATCCGGGTGCGCCGAGGGATCAGTTTAATTACGATCTCAATACAGATATGGGTTCTGTTTCCATTGAAGGGGACCGGGTATCCGGCAGCATGGCGGTCAACAATGCGTCAGCGAAAAATACATTGAAGCTCACGACGGATATGGGTGACATCAGTGTAATATTTGACTGAAAGGACCAATAAAGCGGTTGATGAAGGCTTCAACTGCTGTTCAAAACCGGAGAAGTATGGTATATTAATTAGTGCTTGCCGCATCAACCCGGATGCGCTGCAAGATCTGAATATCGTACTTCTTCTTTGATTTTGAGAAATGGATACAAGGATCATACGAACATGAGATCAGACAGGAGATAAAAATGCCAAAGGGCTCACCTTCAAACAGAAACGGGAATAGTCCCGATCATGACAAAATAAAAAGAAACCGAGAACAGGTACCGGCAAGCAGGAAGCTTCTGCTGGCAGCCATCATAGGGATCAGCTTTTCCCTTCGTGCACCGATTACCTCCATCGGCTCCCTTGCCGGCTTGATCCATGATGATCTGGGTGTGTCAAACGGCTTCGTCGGGTTTATTACAACCTTGCCTCTGATTGCCTTCGCAGTCTGCTCTCCATTCATTTCGAAGGTCAGCGACCGGTTGGGTATCGGTAAAACCATGCTGGCGGGATTGATCGCCATCGTTGCGGGAGGAGTTCTGCGTTCCTATACGGGGATTGCCGGATTGCTCATCGGTACTGCTCTCGTCGGTGTGGGAATCTCGGTTGCAAACGTACTGATCCCGAGCATCGTCAAGCTGAAGTATCCGGATAAAATCGGACTTATCACCGGGATTTATATTACCTCTATGGCAATTTTCGCTTCCATCGGAGCAGGAGTCAGCTATCCGCTGGCCATGGCCGGAATGGGATGGAAATCAGCTTCTGTGGTTTGGGCGGGAATTGCCCTTTTTGCGATTTTTGCCTGGCTTCCGCAGAGAAAGCAAGGCACCCATGCACAGGCTGCTGCCGCCGTACATGGAAAAGACGGGGCAGGGCATCCGGACGCCATCTGGAAATCGCCGCTGGCCTGGTACATTACATTGTTTTTCGGCCTCCAGTCCCTTAATTTTTACTCCCTGACCGCTTGGATCCCGTCAATCCTGCAAAGCAATGGGATGACTCCCGAGACGGCTGGATATATGGCGCTTTGGTTCCAATTGATCGGAATCCCCGCTTCCTTTCTCGTCCCGATTCTGGCAGCAAGAGTAAAAAACCAGCGAACCATCGTGGCGGGAGCCTGCGCCGCTTATTTTCTCGGTATTACAATGCTGATTCTTCTTCATTCGACCCTGGAGGTCGTGATCGCCTTATTGTTTCTTTCCAGCGGCGGTGCCGCAGCCTTCAGCTGGTCAATGGTTATGCTCAGCCTGAAAACCAGGGATGCCCAGCAAGCCATTGCATTATCGGGGATGGCACAATCCGTAGGATATTCTCTGGCGGCTGTCGGTCCAACCTTGTGCGGCGTGCTCTTTGACTTCACCGGGACGTGGAGCCCGGTACTCGGCCTTTTTCTTGGAATTACGTTCGCAATGGCGGCTACCGGAATACTGGCATCAAAAAGGGAGAAGCTATTTCGGTAAAGGATACAATTTTGGGTTTTTCGCAGACCTGAATTATGGTATACTATGATGATAATTTAGCTGCCGGTCCCCATTCGGGCCGGAGCACGAAAGGATGAAATTACTATGACAAAGAAAACCTATTACATTTCAACACCGATTTATTATCCAAGCTCCAATCTGCATATCGGGCATACCTATTGCACCGTAATGGCAGATGCCATGGCGCGCTTCAAGAGGCTGACGGGTTATGATGTCATGTTTTTAACCGGTACGGATGAACATGGACAGAAAATTCAAAAGGTGGCCGATGAAAAAGGGATGTCACCGCAGCAGCATGTTGACGAAATTGTGGAGGGCATCAAGGAGCTCTGGAAGACCATGGAGATCTCTTATGACGATTTCATCCGAACAACAGAACCTCGGCATGTCAAGAGGGTTCAGCATATATTTATGAAGATGTACGAAAAGGGAGACATTTACAAGGGTGAGTATGAAGGATGGTATTGCACCCCCTGCGAGGCGTTCTGGACAGAAACGCAGATCGTTGACGGCAAATGCCCGGACTGCGGAAGACCGGTGGAAAAAGCTAAGGAATCCGCTTATTTCTTCAAGCTGTCAAAATATCAGGATCGGCTCATTCATGAATTTGAAACCAATCCCGAATTCCTGCAGCCTGAGACAAGAAGAAATGAAATGCTCAGCTTTGCTCGTCAGGGGCTGGAAGATCTCTGCATTTCAAGGTCCTCCTTCCGTTGGGGTATTCCGGTACCCATCGATGAGAAGCATGTCATATATGTATGGCTGGATGCGCTTTCAAACTACATCACTGCGCTGGGATATCCCGATGACCCGGAGAAATATGATAAATACTGGCCTGCAGACGTCCACCTGGTGGGAAAAGAAATCGTCCGGTTCCATTCCATCATCTGGCCTGCGATGCTCATGTCCCTTGATGTTCCTCTTCCGAAGAAGGTGCTCGGCCACGGCTGGATCCTTCTGGAGGGTGGAAAGATGTCCAAGTCGAGAGGAAATATTGTCGATCCGGTCAAGCTGATCGAACGTTATGGTGTTGATGCATTGAAATATTTCCTGCTCAGAGAGTACACCTTCGGCCAGGACGGCTTGTGTACCAATGAAGTTATGCTGAACCGCATGAATTTCGATCTGGCCAACGACCTTGGCAACCTGGTTAGCAGAACCGTTGCCATGATAGAAAAATACAACGGAGGTATACTGCCCCAGGCGAAAGCGGAGGGTGAATTTGACGCTGACCTGAAGGCTGTGGCGTTAGGCGCCGCACCGAAGGTGGAAGCCTATATGGATAAATACAGCTTCAGTCAGGCATTGGAGGAAATTTGGGTCGTCGTCAGAAGAACCAACAAGTATATTGATGAAACGATGCCGTGGGTATTGGCGAAGGATGAATCCACAAAGGACCGCCTGGATACTGTCCTGCACAACCTGGCAGAAGCCATCCGGATCGTATCCGTCCTGATCTACCCGTTTATGCATACAACCTCTGCTAAAATCAGAAAACAGCTGGGTATCTGGTATGCTGAAGTAGTATGGGAGGATGCGTTCGTATTTGACAGGATGGGCGGAGAAAAGGTGAAGAAGGGAGATCCCATCTTCCCGAGACTCGATATCGAAAAAGAACTGGAAGCGCTGGAAGCGTTGAAGGGTGAGGCAGCAGAACCGGAACTGCCGCCGACGGAGTTTAAGCCCGAAATCACCATAGATGATTTTGAAAAAATAGACCTGAAGGTGGGCGAGATTCTGGAGTGCAAAAAACATCCGAAAGCAGACAAGCTGCTGGTATCCCAGGTGAAAATCGGTACCGATACGAGACAGATCGTATCCGGCGTTGCAAAGGACTTTACCCCGGAAGAGATGAAGGGAAAGAAGATCATCGTGGTGGCCAACCTGAAGCCGATCAGCCTGAGAGGCGAGGAATCCAAGGGGATGATCCTGTTTGCTGACAATGGAGAGAAGCTGGCCTTTGTAACCACAGATGCCGCCGATGGAAATTCCGTAACCTAAATTTATATGCGCCTGCCATGGGTATTCTTATGGAAGTTTCATTGGTATCCGGCGCGGGAACAAAAACCAGCAGGGAGGGAAACAGAATGCTTTTTGATTCACATGCACATCTTAACAGTGAGCGATATGACGCAGATGATTTGGAAAATATAGTCGCAGCGATTGAAAAATCTGATCTGTCATATGTAATGGACATTGGCTATGACCTGGCAAGCTCTGTGGCAGCTATTGAGCACGCGAAGAAATATCCCTGGTGCTTTGCCGCAGTGGGCTGTCATCCGCATGATGCAAAAACGATGGATGAGACTGCACTGACCATGTTCCGGGGACTGGCCAAAAAATCGAAGGTGAAGGCGATCGGAGAAATCGGGCTGGATTATTTTTACGAGCATTCGGAAAGGGATGTGCAGCAATATTGGTTCCGCCGCCAGGTTCAGCTTGCGCTTGCGTTGGATATGCCCATCGTGATTCATGACAGGGATGCCAATGACGACGTGATGCGCATCCTGAAGGAGGAAGGCGTCTTCAGCAAAGCCAGAAACGAAAGATTAGGCGATGCGAAGCTTCTCATGCATTGTTTCTCCGGCAGTAAAGAACTTGCGCATCAGTATGTGAAGCTTGGTGCGACGATTTCTGTCGCAGGTCCGATTACCTATAAGAATGCAAGAAAAACCATCGAAGTGGTGCAGGAGATCCCCATAGAGCACCTGGTCATCGAAACGGATGCCCCGTACCTGACACCGGAACCCTTCCGTGGAAAGCGCAACCAGCCTGACTTTGTGGAATACACGGCAAGAAAGATTGCGGAGATCAAAGAACTCACCTATGAAGAGGCCGCCGAAATAACCTGTAATAATGCAAAAAAATTCTTTTCCATTGATTGAATACGACAATTCATGCCCCAGTTTTTTAGGAACTGGGGCTTTTTTTGCTGAAAAACGCAACAAATTGGCTAAAATTTCAGGCATTCCATTACAAGTTATTACAAAGTTACCCCCCGGAAACGAATTATACTGATCATAGCCCGCCCAATTTGCGGAACAAATTGACGGCGAACTTATGCAAAGAAGTCGCAAATTATGCTTAATTTGTAGATTTCTACTGCAGAAAAGGGGTGATTGTGATGGAATTACAATTAGAAAATGTGCGTAATACAATTTTCGGCAAGCTTTCAAAGAGACCGCGTGAGGCATCTAAAGCGGCAGCTTTCGACTATGCAAAAATCGCCGTGATCCTATTCAGTTCTATCCTGCTGGGAAGAGTGGCCTTGTTCTATGCGATCTTCCCATGCGGGATCGCACTCATTACCGTACTGATGCATAAGGGAAGGGCGAATATTTATACCCTGCCCCTGATCTTGGGCGGATTGCTGACAAACTATGGGACAGGCTATGACATCTGGGGGGATGCCATAACGATCGCGGTCTGCGGCGTGTTCTTTTTCGTAACCGCAAGAATGGGCATGGAAATCGTTGTAAAAGCATTTTCCGCTGCGGGAATCATGGTTTTGACAAAGTCTGTCTATTACTTGACAGCGCAGCTTGTGTTTGTTTTTGATATATTTATGATGTTTGTCGAGACAATTTTGATCCTTGCGCTGGTGTATATTTTCCACAGGTTTTACGGAATGCTGGATAAAGGGAAAAAAAGCGGCAGCTCGGTTGCAGAGGGAATCATTGCAACCTCAGCTGTATTCGTATTACTGCTTGGGGGAATCGGGATTGAGACAGTGGGCATTTTTTCCGTCGTGTATCTGGGCGCTTTGTTTATGACATTGATCATTGGATATAAGATTGGTATCATGGAAGGCGGCGTTTCCGGTATTGCCTCGGGAATGATTGCGATGTTTCTGACCGCAGGCTCTCCCGCGATCATAGGGATATTCGCCTGTGCAGGAATGACAGCGGGTTTTTTCAAAGGTCTAAATCGAATTGTCGCCGGGATTTGTTTTGCTGCGGTCTGCATTGCCTTCGGTTTGGTAAAGGGGTATCCGGAGTTGTATCTGTCCATCTATGATCCGCTTCTTGCGGCCGCCATCTTTGCGGTCATACCGAACAAATGGATGGGGAGAATCGAGCTGATCCTGGCAAGGGCGAGAAAAGATCATATTTACGAAGAATTAAAGGCGAGAGACCGAATGCAGCTGACGCTGGGAGGGTATTTGGAGACCTTCGAGAAACTGGCGGCACTTTACAGCAGCACAAAGAACCGAAGCAACATTATTGCCATGCAGTTCAAGGGAATGGCCAAGGTTACGAAAACCATGATGGAAGCGCTTGATGCTCCGGAAACAGCCTTTCTTCCTCCAAAAGAAAAATTCAGTGTCAGCATCGGTGTTTCCGGATACGCGAAAGAAAGGAGCGTCTCCGGTGACAGCTATATCTGTGCAGATCTCAAGGAAGGGGACTATATGATCGCTTTAAGTGACGGAATGGGAAAAGGAGAAATTGCATCCAGGGAAAGCGCACTCACCATCACCTCATTGTACAATCTGATGAAGGCCGGCTTCGATGTGGAGCTGGCACTGAAGACGATCAACTCGCTGCTTTTGTTCAAATCCACGGAAGAGATCTTCTCTACCGTTGACCTGGGCTTGTTCAACAAGGTATCCGGCAAACTGAGGCTGTTTAAAATTGGCGCAGCTGCTACATTTATCAAACGGGGCGGTAAGGTGGAGACCATCAAAGTGTCAGCACTGCCCATGGGAATTGTAGACAGCATCCGGATCAATCATATCGAGCTCCAGGCAAGGCGGGGCGATGAGATCATTATTGTTTCCGACGGAATCACGGAGGCAGACCGGGCCGACGGACAAATGGAGTGGATCAGGGAAACCATTGAGCAGATCCGGTCAAGAGATCCCCAGACCATGTCCGATCTCATCATCAATAAGGCAGTGGAACGGTATGGTCTGAAGGAAAAGGACGATATGACCGTGATCACGGCAATTGTGCATTAATCGTATCCGCGAGCTCATTTCCAAAGGTTTTGCATTTGCCGATGCCCTCCTCGTCCGGTGTCCAAAGGAGCTTCAGTCCTTCGTTTACCACTTCAAATCCGGAGGCGGAAAGTGTCTCTGCGATGATCTTCGTGGATTCACCGCTCCAGCCATAACTGCCGAATACAGCCGCCTTTTTCTTTTTGAAGCCCAGACCTTTTGTCATCTCAAGAATGGCTGCCAGTGCGGAAAGGATCCCTCTGTTTATCGTCGAAGAACCCATGACGACCATGCGGGACTTAAAGATCTCGGTAATGATGTCATTTTTATCCGTATGTGAGCAGTTAAATATTTTTATAGTTACATTGTTATCCTTTTCCTTAATTCCGGCAGCAATGGATTCCGCCATGGTCCTGGTCGCATTCCACATGGTGTCATAAAGGATGGTGACCTGATTTTCCTTATAACCTTTCGCCCACTTTATATATTGATTCACGATCTGAAGCGGATCCTCCCTCCAGATCACACCGTGGCTGGGGCAGATCATTGAAACCGGAATCTTCAGGCTCAGGAGTTCCTCTATTTTTTTCGTGACAAGTGCACTGAACGGAGTGAGAATGTTCGCATAATATTTCAGCGCTTCCTGGTAAAGCTCTGAGGGATCCACCTTATCGTTGTACATATGCTCCGAGGCAAAATGCTGTCCGAAGGCATCGTTGCTGAATAATATCCCTTCTCCAGTCAGATAGGTCATCATGCTGTCAGGCCAGTGGAGCATCCGGGCTTCTACAAAATAGAGCTTGTTTTCTCCCAGATCAAGCGTGTCCCCGGTTTTCACTGCGATCATTTTCCAGTCCTCATGATAGTGGGCCTTCAGCAGCTTTGCTCCGTTTTCGGTGCAGATGATGGGTGTCTCCGGAATCAGCCTCATCAGCTCCGGCAGGGCGCCGCTGTGATCGACCTCCGAATGGTTTACAATGATATAGTCAATTCTTTTCAGATCGGTTGTTTTTTTCAGGTTTGTGATATACTCCTTCGCAAAGGGTGTCCAGACCGTATCAATCAAAACAGTCTTCTGATCCTGTATCAGATAGGAGTTATAGGAGGAGCCTCTGTGCGTAGAGTATTCGTCTCCGTGAAAGCGTCTTAATTCCCAGTCGATTTTACCTATCCAGGCAACCTTGTCATTGATTTGAAACATTTCAATTCCCTCTCATTCCTTTCGTGAATGGACATCGAATATATAAGTATCTACGTTCAATGTGATTTTAGCAGATCACGATACTAGTATGCAATTATAACCGGTTTTCATAACTGAAAATCTGAAAATATCTGTTTTGAATAAAAAACACAGTGAATGAAAAGATAAATAGAAGAGTTAGGAACGATGAAAAGATTGCGGATGCAAATTGAACGGAGGAATAAGGAATGGAGCTATGGATTACGGAACAGCAAAATGAGAATGTGAATTTTTCGTGCAGAGTAAAAAAGACAATTTATTCGGAGAAAACTGATTTTCAGGAGATTGAGATCCTTGAAACCGAATACTTCGGCAGGATGATGATTCTGGATGGGGTCATCCAGACCACAGCATTCGATGAATTTATCTATCACGAGATGATTGTTCATGTTCCGATGTTTACCCACCCTGAACCCCAAAAGGTCCTTGTCATCGGCGGCGGGGATGGCGGCAGCGTCAGGGAAATCATCAGGCACAGCGGCCTGGTCAAAGTAGACTGGATCGATATCGACGGGAAGGTCATCGAGGCATGCAAAAAATATCTGCCTGAATGGAATCACATGATTCAGGACAGCCCGGTCGTGGAGCTGCAGATCAGAGACGGGCTCGCGCATATGAAGGAGTCCCATGGCCAATATGATGTGATTGTGGTGGACTGTTCCGATCCGGTCGGCCCGGGAGAGCTTCTGTTCCGGTATGATTTTTACAAAGACATCAGCGGCGCCCTCAAGGAGGACGGACTCTTTGTACAACAGACGGAATCCCCTTTTTACCACAGAGATTTGATTCGAAGGATTCAGAAGGATGTTGGCTCTCTTTTTCCCATCACAAGATTGTACACGGCAAATATACCGACCTATCCCAGCGGGCTGCATTGCTTCACGATCGGCTCTAAAAAATATGAACCGTCCAAGCCTTCCGTTGCGCGTGTTCCGGATTTTGAAACCCGCTGCTATTCTATTGAAACCCACAGGGCCAGTTTTCTTCTGCCGAAGTATGTAAAGGAACTGGTTGAATAATGGAAATTATGATACAATATCGGTATGATTACTGATAAAGTTAGAAATACAATTTTGAATAATAGCTTGATTGAAAAGGGTGAGCACATCGTAATCGGTCTCTCGGGAGGCCCCGATTCGGTGTGCCTTTTTCATATCCTTTATCGGCTCAGGGAGGAACTGAATATCCGGCTTCATGCGGTTCATATCAACCATGGATTAAGACCGGGAGCGGCGGACGAGGATCAGAGGTATGCAGAGAGGCTCTGTTCGGAATATCAAGTACCGTGTCATTCCTTCTCCTTTGACGTGAATCGTATCGCAAAGGAAGCAGGGATCTCAAGTGAGGATGCAGGCAGGCAGGTGCGGTATCAGTCCTTCTTTGATGCAGCGGAGCAGATCACTGCAGAGACCGGCCGTGGGGTAAAGATTGCAGTCGCTCAGAACATGAACGATCAGGCGGAAACGGTACTGATGAGAATTCTGAGAGGCACCGGAACCGACGGGCTGTGCGGCATCGAATATCAGCGAACGGAAAAGAACACGGGCGTCATCATCCGCCCGCTGCTGGATGTTACGCGGGAGGAGATCGAAGCGTATTGCAGGTCAAATCAACTGAATCCGCAGATCGATCATACCAATCTGGAGCCGGTTTATACGCGGAATAAAATCCGTTTGGAGCTGCTTCCTCATCTGAGTGATCATTATAATCCAAATATCATTGCGGCGTTAAATCGCCTTTCGAAAATAGCAAAAGAAGACAAGGCATATTTCGGACAAAGAGTGGATGAGCTCATTTCCTTGCATGTTGTGTGCAACGGACAGGACCGGGCCTGCATTCCCTTGCGGATCCTTGCCGGACAACCTCCGGCAATCCGCCGCCGAATCATTATGAGAATCTTTGAACGCATAGGATTGGTAAAGGACATCACTTCAGCCCATCTCGAACAAGCCGACCGGCTCCTGAAGGAGGGAGAAACCTCGTCTGCTACAGATTTTACGGCCGGGTATGTGATGGGTATCTCCTATGACACAGTGGAATTTTACAAAAAGATGGAAAAGCATCGTTTCAGTTTTGAATATCCTTTAAATTTGGAGGGCTTAACCGAAATTTCTGAATTAAATGCCAGAATCGGGGTAAAAATTCTAAGGAGACGAGACTGGGAAACCCTCGGAGAAAAGGAGCGAATCTTTCAAAACGGAGGCAACGCATGCCGGTTGAGTTTTGACAAAATAGCAGAAAGCGGATGCAATCCTGTTCTGAGAACAAGAAGGCAGGGGGACTACATCGTTCCTCTGGGCATGCAGGGCAGAAAGAAACTGCAGGATTTTTTTGTTGACGAAAAGCGTGCCAGAGAGGAAAGAGACCGGATTCCTGTTCTCTGTCTGGGTTCGGAGGTCATCTGGGTGGCAGGCGGCAGAATCAACGATAATTACAAAGTGCAGGATGACACGGAACGAATCATTATACTTGAATATTCAACTAAGATATGATAAAATCATTTATTGTCATTTGAGCATGATGCGTATGGCAGCAGAGCAGAAAAATTCCTCGCCCGGGAGCTGAAAGAAGGGCGGATGAAAAGTATAAGGCAGAGTTTGAGAAAGGGGAACAATTCACATTGAGCAGAGGTTTTAAAAACTTAGGAATATATATCGTGATCTTCGGTCTGGTGCTGGCGATGGCGTGGTTCTATCAGGGAACACCGGAGCAGGAGGTCAAAGAAGTTGATTTTTCGACTTTTGCAATCCAATTGAAAAACGAAAGGGTTGAAGAGCTGACAATTAATGATCGCACGATGGAGGGTACGCTGAAAAACGGTGATATGATCATCACGTATGCACCTTCGATTTTAGATATCAACAGGCTTAGCGAACAGTATATCGATCCTCAAATGAAGGAAGGAAAAATTACGGTTAAGAGCGATGAGCCAAAGACGACACCTTGGATCGTAACACTTCTTCCGACGATCATTATGGTTGCCATCCTCATCGTGTTCTGGTTTGTATTCATGAACCAGGGGCAGGGCGGCGGCGGCAAGGTCATGTCTTTTGGAAAAAGCAGGGCCAAGCTTCACAAGGAAGATGAACTGAGGAAGATCACCTTTGCCGATGTGGCTGGTCTTGACGAAGAAAAAGAAGAGCTTGAGGAAGTAGTCGATTTCCTGAAGAATCCGAAAAAATATAACAATCTGGGCGCAAGAATCCCGAAGGGAATCCTGCTGGTAGGTCCTCCGGGAACAGGAAAAACTTACATTTCCAAAGCGGCGGCAGGAGAAGCGGGTGTGCCATTCTTCAGCATCAGCGGATCCGATTTTGTAGAAATGTTCGTCGGTGTGGGCGCATCCAGAGTAAGGGATTTGTTTGAGCAGGCAAAGAAAAGCTCTCCATGTATTATTTTCATCGATGAAATTGATGCGGTAGGCAGAAAAAGGGGTGCCGGCCTGGGCGGCGGTCATGACGAGAGAGAGCAGACGCTGAATCAATTGCTGGTTGAGATGGATGGATTCGGGGATAACACCGGGATCATCATTCTTGCAGCCACCAACAGACCGGACATCCTGGACAGTGCCCTTTTGAGACCGGGCAGATTCGACCGTCAGGTTGTGATCGGAATTCCGGACATCAAGGGAAGAGAAGCGATTTTCCGGGTGCATTCCAGAAATAAACCACTGGATGAGTCGGTTGATGCGAAGGTATTGGCGAGAAGAACGCCGGGATTTACACCGGCTGATATAGAAAATATGCTGAATGAGGCGGCGTTGCTGACAGCACGAAGAAACGGCAAAAGAATCCGTATGGACGAAATCGAAGAAGCAATTACGAAAGTGATCGCCGGTCCTGAGAAGAAGAGCAGAGTCATCAGCGAGAGCGAGAGAAAGCTCACCGCATACCATGAAGCAGGCCATGCGCTCGTTGCCAGAATGATGCCGAATACAGATCCCGTACACATCGTAACGATCATTCCCAGGGGGCGTGCAGGCGGCTTCACGATGATCCTGCCAAAGGAAGACAAGTATTATTCAACAAAAACCATCATGATGGAACAAATTGTCCATCTCCTTGGCGGCAGAGTGGCGGAAAAACTCACATTAAACGATATCAGCACCGGAGCCAGCAGCGATATAGAAAGAGCAACGGAGATCGCAAAAAGCATGGTGACGAAATACGGCTTCAGTGAGCGAATCGGTCCGGTAAATTACAGCTCCTCCGATGAAGTGTTCCTTGGAAAGGATTTTTCCACAAGGAAGAACTATTCCGAAGAAATGGCTTCGGAGATCGACGAAGAAATCAGAACGATCATCGAGGATGCCTATGCGACTGCTGAGAAGCTGATCAGCGAGAATATCGACAAGCTTCACATGATCGCGAAGACACTTCTGGAAATCGAAACCCTCGACGGCGATCAGTTCGAAGCACTGTTCACGGGAGCAAAGACTTCCAAGCAGATCATCGCAGATGTACACCATATGGAAAAAGTCAAAGAGGAGGCCAACGCCCTGGAGGCTGCCCAGGATCTTGAAGAGGAAGATCCGGAGGAAAGCGCCGAGGACGAGGCAGAATACCTGGAGGAAGAGGAAGACGCTCCCGGTGAGGAAGAAGATTCGGCAGCAGAACAGCCGGAGGATCCCCCGGAAGAGAAGAAATAAACATGCTTGAGGCAGGTTTCAAACCTGCCTCTTTTATAACAAGGCAGGTTAAAACCTGCCTTGTTTCCAACAGATTTTGCAGAGGAGGTGGATTATGAAGGTAACAGTGAAAGATTGTCTGGAACTGCCGGTATTTAAAAAGGCTTTGGTCATTGCAGGGAATCAGGGTCTGGAAAATCGCGTAAGTGCCATTTCATTTTTAGAGTCAGGAGGTTTTGGAAGCATCAACACGAATATGCATAAGAAGAATGAAATGATTCTGACTGCATCATTTCCGGAACGCTTCAATGAAGAATCACAGCTTCAGATCATACGGTCCATGGCCGAAAGCGGAGAGGCTGCCCTTGTACTGCTTTCCTCTGAGCCATCCTCGAAGGAGTGGCTGCATAGAGTTGCCGACCTTGCCAACGAGCTGCTGTTTCCCATTGTGTTGATCCCGGAGAAAACCGATACGACGTATGCCGATGTCATCGATGCGGTGATGGAGAAGGTTCTGTATGGAGACAATTTTGCCAACCGCCTGATCAGCAATACCATATTCCATTTGCTGAATTTTGAAAAACACAGCAACTTCCAGTCCGCCGCACGGGAAGCAGCCATCAACAACAACTTTCAGATGGTAATCCTCAGTGAGGATTTCAACCCGATTTTCTCCGTGGAGACGAGACACCGTACTACGATCGCAGAGGCGATCCGGGCGGGTATCGAACGGGATTTGGACAAATCGACGGTTTACACGAGGATTGATATTAACGGAGCGCTGACTTATTGGGGGCCTGTGTCCATAAACGGTGAAAAGCACTATATGTTTATTGTTGACAATGAAGATTCCTACTCCCCGGGAGAGATCACAAAACTGGCGGAGATCCTCGAAATTGCAATGGGTATGTGGAAATACAGCCCAGTCAAGGATGCAAAGGCGGAGTTCATCAAAGCGCTGAGAAGAGGGAACAAGAGTCTTGCCTTCTGCCTGAGGGAGGAAGCCTTTGGAGAGAGTGATGAAATCCTCAGCGTCTTCTGTATATCCGGTATTGTACGGGACGACTGCCTGAAAAAAATCACCGCCTTTGAGAAAAAGACAGGGTATGAGGTGCTTAAAATCCACGAAGGGGATGAAATATACGGTATTATTCTCAGAGTAAGCAGTGAAAAGTCGGAGGAAATGGCAGAATCCTGTACGGAGCTGTATCGGCAACTGCAATTCAATGGTTCTGCCATCATCTTTCATGTCACAGGCGTAGACGGAATTGAGGGCGCCTCGGATGCCTATCAGCTGATCAATGAAGCCTGGCCGTTTATCCAGCACATTTTCCCCCATCAGAATATCTTTACGAAATATGAGCTTGCTCTCGCAAGCAACTGTATCAATATCTCCATCAGAAGCGACTCTGTCAAGAAGAACTACATGGATCTCATTGCACCCTTCAAAGCGGTAAAGGAAGGAAAGGGAAAACAGCTTCTGGAAACGCTGGAGATCTTTGTGCTGGATGCGGGGCTGAACACCTCGAAAACAGCAAGGATGATGAATATCCATTCCAATACGGTGCAATACAGGCTGAAACGAATTCGGGAAATCCTTCAGGCCGACATGATGGGAACCACCATTATACCCGGGCTTACGGTTGCTCTGGCGGTGGAACGAATCGAAAAAATCACAAGGATGTTGTAATATGAGAAACAAATCTTCGGCATTCATAGGAATTACAGTGATCCTGTTATTGTTGCTGCAAACCACAGTATCCTTCGCCTTGGAGGAAAAGCAAAAAGTGATTGCACATGGGGGAGGTGTCTATCGGGGTTATGAGACCACCAACTCCGTGGAAGCCCTGAATCAAGCGATAAGAAACGGCTATAAAATCATTGAGCTTGATATGGAACTCTCCTCCGATGGCAAGATCATCATGCTCCATGACTGGGACAGAACGGCGATGCATTATTTCGGCTCCAGTTTTCCAAGAAAGCTCAGCCAGGGTCAGTTTATGAGCCTGTCAGTACATGGAGCACTCGAGGTTCTGACCTTTGAAAAGCTCGCTCTCATTCTGGAGAAGAACCCCGACATTCGGATCGTGACGGATACAAAGGGAGATAACCTTGCATTGCTCACTGAGATCAAGGAATCCCGCCCAAACCTTCTGAACAGATTCCTGCCCCAGATCTATGAGTATGATCAGTGGAGTGAAGTGAACAGCCTCGGCTATACGGATATTATTTTTACCCTATATGCCATGGCGGATCTGGACACGGACAAACTGGTTTCCTTCGTAATAGAGCACGGGATCTATGCGGTGACAATGCCTGATTATCTGGCGGAAAGAGGAATCTGCAAAAAGCTATCCGATCAGGGTATCGCCGTATACGTCCATCCGGTTTCCAATTATGAAGCGGCACTGCAGTATCTGGACCAGGGTGCGTTCGGTGTCTACTCCGGTACGCTGCTTCCATCTGAGTTTGACGGCATCGAAAAGGAGTATTATCTTACGGTGCCTGATGAAGGCGGATCTGCTGTCAAGCTGACAGACGAACGGATCAATCACTGGAACGAACTGATACTTCATGGCCGGAAGCCCGCAGAAACCGTTCTTTTTGAAATTGACCAATCCCGCCAGAACGCGAATGATCAGACCTTCGAAGACCTGGAACCGGGAAAACACACCCTGACTGTAACAATTTTTGACAAGAAGGCGTGCAAGGGAGTGCTGAGCTACTGCTTGTGGAAGGATGCGAAGGGACTGCGGGTATTACATAAAAAATATGAATACCGTCTTGATACCGCAGGCAGGGAAAAGGACTTCCATACCGTAATGCAGGACGAAAGCATCCCGGAGGAAGTAAGAGAAATTCTGGGACAATCCTTGATTGCAAAAGAAGGAGAATCTTCCTTTTATTATAATGGGAATTTAGAAGCATACATGAATGGCGAAGAGCATCTGACTGTACAGAAGGGAAGCTTCGGGAAGCTGTTGCTGCCCTTAAGCACGACTCTTCAGAGATTAGGCTCCTCCTCGGTGACCATGAGCAAAGGTAGAGACATCACCATAATACACAACGGAGAAAAAAGCATGATTATGGCCAATACCGGCGTCCTAAGGAGAGGTTTTCGATTGACCAGAATAGAAACGCCTGTCATATTGTACCTGAATAAATCAATGGCAGGCGGAGAATTATACAGAGAGATTACAGGGAGAGCCTATCTTGAGAAGGATGGCAGGATTATATTGCTGCCGGATGCCGAGGAGCCGGACGGAGCATTGAAGGATCTGCTGCTGAAGACTGCCGGCAAGCTATTTTAAAAGCTTGAGAATGAAGAACACGAATGGAGCATACGTTGACAAAAAGAGAAAAAGGAGACCTAGAATGAAATACTATCAAATATCACATCTCGTAAAATCAGAAGATTTAAACCACCATGGAACCCTGTTTGCGGGCCGGTCGGCCGAATGGCTTGTGGAGGCTGCCTTTGTGGCCGCCGCATCCCAGCATGGAAGACCACAGGATGTTTTATGTGTTAATATTCACGGCTTTACCTTTACAAAACCGGTGCAGAAGGGAGATATTATCACCTTTCATTCTAAGGTTTCCAAAGTTGGGAATACGAGCATCACCGTTTATGTGAAGGCAATGTCTGAAATTCACGGAACCACTCACGTTGACGGTTTTCTTACCTTTGTGTGCATTGAACCGGACACAAAGCGAAAACGCCCCCATGGCATTGTTATGGATGAGCCGCAGGACGAGGAGGAAAAGGAAATCAGGGATCGAGCAAGCCGGCTTTAAGGAGTATCCCGGAAAAGATTTAGAAAAAAAACCAAATGTGTGACGAATCATTTGAAAGAGGCAGGTGGAAACCTGCCCCTTTCAAAATGGTTATGCGTATTGCTGATTTATTTTCTTCTTGCATTTGGCACGATTATTGCTAGTTATTAGAATAGTAAAGGAAAAAAAGCGATTCAATTACAAAGTAGGAGGAGAATGAAAAATGGATTTTAAACTATCAAAAACGCATTTGCTTCAGCAGGAATTATTCCGTCGATTTGCGGAAAATGAAATAAAGCCAATTGCAGAAGAGATGGATGAAAC
>JAQUYZ010000003.1 GCA_028691625.1 Eubacteriales bacterium | reverse complement strand
CAGCTCTTCAATTCCCTGGTTTCTTTTGATTGCAGCCTTGATCAGCTTTGCATGGGGCAAAGTAATTCTTATTTCCTCTTCTTCAGTCTGCAGGCCTAGATCTGTTTTATTGATCAGGATGATGACCTTTCTGCTGTCAAGCTTTGCCATGATCCTTCTGTCTTCTCTGGTCAACGGACTGCTTCCGTCAATTATAAAAATTATCAAATCGGCCCTGTTAAAGGACTCCTTGCTTTTTTCGATTCCGATCCGTTCAATCTGATCCTTTGTTTCACGTATCCCTGCCGTATCGGTAAGTTTAACGGGTATCTCACTTATACTGATCACTTCTTCAATCGTGTCCCGGGTCGTCCCCGGAATTTCCGTCACGATCGCTCTTGCTTCTTTCAGCAGGGCGTTCATCAGAGATGATTTTCCCACATTCGGCTTCCCGATAATCGCAACATTGAGACCGTCCCGGATGATTCGACCTGTACCGGCTGTAGACAGCAACTTGCCAATCTTATCGCCTATTGACAATGTGCTTTCGCTCAGCTTTTGAAAGGTCATAAGCTCAATGTCTTCATCAGGATAATCCAGATTTACCGTGATATCAACAAGAAGATCCATAAGTTCCTTCCGGATCTCCTTGACGCGTTGCGAAAGCGCCCCCTCCATCTGGCTCAAGGCGACATCGAAGGTTTTGTCCGTCTTTGCCCTGACAATATCGATAACCGCCTCTGCCTGAGATAAATCAAGCCTTCCGTTTAAAAAAGCCCGTTTCGTAAATTCTCCCTTTTCTGCAAGTCTTGCACCGTTTTTCAATGCAAGGGACAAAGTCTTCCGCAATGCAACGATACTTCCGTGGCAATAGATTTCCACCACATCCTCCGTCGTGTAGGTCGCCGGCGCCTTCATACTCACCGCCAGCACCTCGTCGATGACCAGCCCGTCGGTGGGATCGATAATATGCCCATAGTACAATCGCTTATTTATGATAGGCTTTTCATGTTGGTTTTGCTTGGTCACAAAGATCCGATCAAGGATATGCATTGCCTTCTCCCCGCTCAGTCTGATGATTCCGATTCCGCCTTCGCCGTAAGCCGTGGCGATGGCAGCAATGGTGTCTTCCATGAACCCCTCCTTCGTGCCTGCCAGGGGTATGCTCCTGACAATCACCCTGCGCCGCTATGCTTTTAATAGATGAAAAGGGCTCCCTTAATTGATGGTTAAGACAGCCCTGCTCTTCTTCTTATTTCAGTTCGATGATTACCCTTCTGTATGGTTCTTCTCCTTCACTTCTGGTCGTCACCCTCGGGTTTCCCTGAAGCGTTGCATGAATCACTTTTCTTTCATATGGGTTCATCGGCTCGAGCCTTACGCTCTTTCTTGATTTGATCACTTTGTCAGCCAATCTGTTTGCAAGCTGCTCCAATGTTCTTTCTCTTTTTTCTCTGTAGTTTTCGGCATCGACAACAACTCTTTGATATTTTTCCTTATCCTTGTTCACAACGAGGCTGGTCAAATACTGAATTGCATCGAGAGTCTGCCCTCTCTTACCGATAATGGTGCCGGAATCTCTGCCGTCCATTTCCACATAGATACAGCTGTCATTGCCCTGCACCTTGATTTTAAGGCTGAGGCCCATCTTCGCTGTGATCTCTTTCAAAAACGACTCTGCAATGTGATCATTCATGTCTACCAGATCCGAAGGCTTTTCTCTGACAGAAAAAGCTCCCTCCGATGTGTGTTCGCCTGTCTGTCTTGGGCGGTCATTCTTCTTTTCTCTTTTTTCGGGTCTGCTGTCAGTCTCTTCTCGAAACGGTCTTTCCGGTCTTCTGCCAGCTTCTGACCGATGCATTCTTTCCGGTTCCTGTCTCTGTGCTCTTTCCGGTTTTAAGGACGGTTCATGCTTCTGAATCTTTTCTTCTTTTTTCACTTCTGCCTTCCCTGATTCCGTTTTCTTCTCCACTCTTACCTTGGCCAGCTTTGCTCCAAGGCCCAGAAAGCCCTTCGTAGGTTCCTCCAGAACGATTACATTTACCTTGTCTTCTGTAAGATTTAAATCTATCAGGGCAAGTCTTGTTGCTTCTTCAACGTCCTTCCCCCATTTTTCTGAAAAATCCATATGTTTATTTCCTCCATTAATTATTAATCTATTTTGAGGTCAGCTTCTTTTTCCATCTGTTCAACCCCATCGTCTGGAATATTTGAATCACAGTTCCCACAAACCAGTAGATTGTGAGGCCGGCAGGGAACGATCTTCCCATCCAGACAATCATGATCGGAAAAAAGTAACGCATCATTTTCATCATTGATGCCATTGAATTATCTCCCATTGAGGTTTGTTTCTGTGTCTGGGAGAAAGAAATAAATGTGGAAATTCCTGCGAGCACCGGTAATACCCACGGATCCGGCTGACTTAAATCAGGCATCCACAAGAAGGCCTCATGTACAGCCATGAGCATCGTGTTGCTTTCGATAAAGTCAGTAGGGCTTCTGAGAAGCGCAAAAAGCCCAAAAATGATAGGCATTTGAATCAGCATGGGCAGACAGCCTCTCATCGGGTTGAATTTTTCTTCCTTATATAACTCCATCATCTTGATGTTAAGCATTTCTTTATCATTGGCATACTTTTTCTGGAGTGCCTGCATTTTGGGCTGAACATCCGCCATTCTGGCCGAGTGCTTGATCTGGTCCGCATATAACGGAAATAGACATGCTTTTACAATTAACGTAAATACAATGATGGCGATCCCATAGTTATCAAAAAATCCATACAGATAACTAAGCAGCATCCCCAGTGGTTCTGCAACCCATCCTATGATTGTGTTCATTCAATATCCTCCTGTTACTCATTTCAACGGGTCATATCCTCCCGGATGAAATGGGTGACATTTCAAAATTCGTTTGATTCCAAGAAAGCTTCCCCGGCATGCTCCATACTTTTCCACTGCCTGGAGAAAATATTGGGAACAGGTGGGGTAAAACCGGCAGGTTGCCGGGAACATCGGTGATATAAATTTCTGATACCCACGAATGAGCAGCATGATAATCCTTTTCAAAATCCCATCACCCGTCTGTCCTTCCTCGTATGATTCCGGACTTTTTAATTGCGGCTTCCATTGATTTTTTGACATCCGCACATTTTAAATTACTTATCGTGTTTCGGGCTATCCAAATAAGATCATAGCCACTGTCCAAATTTTTATCGAATTCTCTGTAGCTTTCTTTCATAAGCCGCCTGGCTCTGTTTCGCAAGACGCTGTTCCCAACTTTTTTACTGGCAAGAAAGGCTGTCCTATTATAGGTAAGATTATTTTTTCTATAAAATAACACGACATACCGTTCGCCAATAGATTTCCCCTTGTTGTAAATTGTTGAAAAGTCTTTTTTCTTACGCAAAACGTTCGGTTTTAACATTTGCATCCCCTTAAAATGGCCGGTTTGAAGAAATATCAAGCCTCTAAACAAAAAGACCACTTTTGCGGTCTCTATGCTGTCAATTCTTTTCTTCCTTTTGCTCTTCTTCTCTTTAAAACATTTCTACCGTTTTTTGTACTCATTCTTTTTCTGAAGCCATGTTCTTTCGCTCTCTGTCTGACCTTAGGCTGGAAAGTCTGTTTCAATTTCATTCACCTCCTTATAATTTTACTAACCTTTGCGCGATCTCAATTTCAATCCGCGCATAACTGCCTTGTAATTATACATTTAAAGGTCTTTTCTGTCAATCATTTTATCCCCCTGTGAATCAGGAAGAATCTCCCGTCAGGTAAAAAAAAAGAGGTGGAATCAATATATAGTTGTCCCTGTGAAAAGTTTGCACAATGTTACCCACAGATAGTGGATAACTCCCGGGAAAATATATTTTTAGCGTTTTCTATTTTAGGTATTGCCTGTGGATAACTTTTTTTGATATGATAGATGCGTAATTTAAAAGCATGATACTTATTGATTTAAGACAATAAAGGAAAAAATAAATGAAAAATTTGATTGCAAATTGGGAAAGTACCTTAGAGCTTCTGAAACCGGAGCTGACCGCAGTAAGCTATGATACCTGGGTGTATCCTCTGACTCCCGTTCGAATCGATCTCAAAGAAAACAAACTGTATTTGTCTCTTTACAACGATATGGCCAAGTCCATTCTGGAAGGCAGATATATCACGATTATAGAAAACGCAGTAAAGGAAGCATTCGGAAAGAAGTTAAAGGTTGTCTTTGTCTATTCCGAGGATCCACAGGAAAATCAGGAGGATATGAATTTTACCGATGAACTCTATCTGAATCCAAAGTACATTTTCAATACCTTCGTAATCGGCAATAACAACCGGTTTGCCCATGCGGCCTCTCTGGCCGTAGCGGAATCTCCTTCCAAGGCCTATAATCCTCTCTTTATCTACGGAGGTGCCGGTTTGGGGAAAACCCATCTGATGCATGCCATCGGCCACTACATATTACAGCAGAATCCAAAGAGCAAGGTTCTTTATGTTTCTTCTGAAATGTTTACCAACGAACTGATCAAAGCCATCCGTGAAGATAAGAACGTTGAATTCAGAAATAAATACAGAAGCATTGATGTGCTTCTGATCGATGATATCCAGTTTATAGAAAAAAAAGAAAGAACACAGGAGGAGATTTTCCACACCTTCAATACCCTGTATGAAGCCAATAAGCAGATTATCATTTCCAGTGACCGTCCGCCGAAGGAAATCACAACATTGGAAGAGCGTCTCCGTTCCCGATTTGAGTGGGGGCTGATCGCTGACATCCAGCCGCCGGATTATGAAACAAGAGTTGCCATTCTTAGAAATAAATCCGAGTTGGAAGGCCTGGAAACAACGGAAAGTCTTATTGAAGTCATCGGAGTAATTGCAGAAAAAATTCAATCCAATATTCGAGAGCTGGAAGGTGCTTTTATCCGTGTCATCGCCTATGCGAATCTGACCGGGCAAAAAATAAACAAAGAGCTTGCAAAGGAAGTCCTGAAGGATGTCTTTTCCTCCAGGGACCGGCCGGTGACCCCGGAGCTAATTAAAAAACATATCTGCAAACACTTTAATATTAAGCAGTCTGACCTGGAATCTTCAAAAAGATCCCGTAATCTTTCATTTCCAAGGCAGATTGCGATGTATATCTGCAGAGATCTGACGACGCTTTCCCTTCCAAAAATAGGAGAGTTCTTCGGTAACAGAGATCACACGACCGTGTTGCATGCCTGTGATAAAATTTCTGGTGAAATCAAAATCAATGAATCTCTCAGAGATGTTGTGAAAGAGCTGGAACAATCCATTAAAGAGGATTAATATTCTTTTTGCTTTTGTAAATTTTGACCGGATTGCTCCTTTTCTTCTAAAAAAATACACACAGGGAGAGTAAATACTTTTCCCGTTTATCAACAGGTAAAAAAGAAATAAAATGATTGGAATTATATTATCCACAGAAGTTATCCACAAATCCACAGGCCCTATTACTATTATTACTAAGAATTATATAAGAAAAAGGAGGAACTCCCATGAAGTTTTCCTGTAATCAACAACTTTTATCCAAAGCGTTAAATACTGTTTCGAAAGCGGTTACCTCTAGAACCACAATTCCTATTCTCAAAGGAATCCTGCTGGAGGTAGGCAGTGATAATATGCTGAAATTATCTGCCTCAGATCTGGATTTAAGCATAGAAAAAAGAATAGAGGTCGCTGCAGAAGAAGAAGGATCCGTTGTCGTTTCGGCAAGATTGTTCAGCGATATTGTCAGAAAGCTGCCAAATGAGGAAATACAGATCGAAGAGCAGGAAAACAACACGATCGTTATAAAATGTCTTGCGTCGGAATTTACTATTGTAGGACAACCGGCAGATGAGTTTCCGAATATTGGGGAAATCAATTTAGAAAATAAGATTTCACTGGAGAAAGATATTTTAAAAGAAATGATAAAAAAGACTTCCTTTGCGGCAAGTATTGATGAATCAAAGGGAATCATCGTAGGCGTTCTGATTGAAATGGAAGAAGACTCACTGAATATGGTGGCTCTTGATGGTTTCAGAATGGCTATTACAAGAGAACCTATGAAAAATAAGGAAAAGAAAAAGATCATTATAGCAGCTAGGATTTTAAATGAAATTAATAAAATTGTTGTTGAAAATGAAGAAAGTAAAGAAATATTCTTTATATTAGATGAGAAAAAAGCTGTGTTTCTATTGGATGAAACCAAGATAGTGATGAGGCTGCTGGAAGGAGACTTTATAAAGTATAATGATATTCTACCAAAGGAATATAAAAGCAGAGTAATCGTAAACAGAACGGAATTACTAAATAGTATCGAAAGAGCTTCCCTGCTTGCAAAAGAAGGAAAAAACAATTTGATTAAATTTTCTGTCTTCCGGGATAAAATTATTATTACTTCCAGATCTGAAGAAGGAAATGTGAAGGAAGAGGTATTTATTGAAAAGGAAGGAACAGATTTGGATATCGGATTTAATTCCAAATATATTCTGGATGTGCTGAAAGCAGTAAATGAAGAAAGAATCACGGTGGAATTCAATACCAGTGTCAGTCCTTGTCTGATCAAACCTTTGAATGGAAGAAAATTTGAATACCTCGTATTGCCGGTACGAATTTCTACAAATTAAGGAAAAATGCATGTATTTAGAAAAAGTAGAATTGCACCATTTCCGGAACTACAAAGAGGAAACGGTGCACTTTCATAAGAAAGTAAACATAATTACCGGGAAAAATGCCCAAGGGAAAACAAACCTGTTGGAAAGCCTGTACATCATGTCCCTGGGAAAATCCTTCCGAACCAATAAGGATACGGAGATGATAGGATTTGATCAGGAATTCTGCAGGGTAAAAAGCACTTCTTTAAAAGAAGGAAGGGAACTGGAAATTGAGATCACCATTGGGTCAGAAGGGAAGAAGTTAAAGATCAACGGGATAAAAACATCAAAAACCATCGACTTGCTGGAAAATGTCTATATGGTGGTTTTTTCACCCGAGGATTTAAAAATAGTAAAGGAAGAGCCGGAAAAAAGAAGGAAGTTTATTGACCGGGAACTTTGTCAACTGAAGCCGGTCTATTACCGGAATCTCGGAAGATATAAAAAAATTTTGCAGCAGAGAAACAGTTTGCTGAAGCAGCAGGAGGGAACTGCGGATATGATCGCTGTCTGGGATGAGGGCCTGGCGGAATACGGTGCCAAGCTTATCCAGGAAAGAAAGCGATTTATTGAAAAACTGAACAGGATAAGCAAAGAAATCAGCAGAAATATTACCAACGGAAAAGAAGAGTTGGAACTATCCTATGAAGCGAATATTTCAGTAAAAGAAACCTACGAAGAACAAAAAGAACACTTAATAAAAACGTTAAGTAAAAACTTAAAAAACGACATGCTTCGACGCAGTACCTCAGCCGGCCCCCACAAGGACGATTTTAAAATAAGTGCCGGAGGCATTGATATCAGACACTTCGGGTCTCAGGGCCAACAGCGGACTGCTGCACTTTCTCTGAAGCTGGCAGAGATCAAACTGATCAAAGAAGAGACGAAGGTTTCGCCGATTCTCCTGCTGGATGATGTGCTTTCCGAGCTGGATGCGGAACGGCAGAATTATTTAATCAATTCACTGGAAGAGGTGCAGCTATTTATTACCACCACAGAGCTGAGTGAAGAACTAAAAAAACAACTTCCTCAGGGAGACTTATTCTTTGTGGAAAACGGTAGAGTAAACAAACTGGAAAAAAATACAAAATAAACAGACATATATATTAAATTATAAAGCCTGTAGTAAAACAAAAACACCGTTTTATATCCTTTTAAACGGTGTTTTTATATCTATGGAGCCTTTTTGCAAAAAAACTTGTAAAATCAAAGATTTTAGTATACAATATATGGTGGTTTGCTATAGAAATTAAATAGAGAAAGCACAACAATACGAGAAGTATGAGGTGATGAAAAAGAATGAGCGCAGATGTAAGACAACAACAGTATAATGCAGAACAAATTCAGGTTTTGGAAGGCTTAGAGCCTGTCAGAAAAAGACCGGGTATGTATATCGGCAGCACAGGCCCGAGAGGCCTGCACCATTTAGTATACGAAGTCGTTGATAACAGCGTGGATGAAGCCCTTGCCGGCTATTGCAAAAATTTCAACATTACCATACAGAGTGACAATTCCATTCTGGTTGAAGATGACGGCCGGGGAATGCCGGTAGATCTTCATCCGAAACTTAAACTGCCAGCGGTAGAAGTTATTCATACGGTCCTTCATGCCGGCGGAAAATTCGGCGGGGGGGGCTATAAGGTTTCCGGAGGCCTTCATGGAGTAGGCGCGTCCGTTGTGAACGCTCTTTCAGAAATCATGGAAGTCGAGATCAAGAGAAACGGCAAGATTTACAAACAGACCTATTCCAGAGGAAAGACCCAGACACCTTTGATTGAAATCGGGGAGTCAAGAAAAACCGGATCAAAGACAATGTTCAAGCCGGACCCTGAAATATTTGAGGAGCTGGAATTCAATTACGGAACGCTGGAGCACCGCTTAAGAGAGATGGCCTTTCTGAATAAAGGCATCAAAATAACCCTGAAGGACGAAAGGGAAGGACAAAAGCATACGGAAGTTTTCCATTATGAAGGCGGAATCAGAGAGTTTGTCAAGCATCAGAACAAGAATAAAGAAGTCATTCATCCGGATATTATCTATTTCGAATTACAACGGGACGAGGAACACGAGATTGAGGTTGCGATGCAATACACGGACCGGTATAACGAGCTTGTGCTTTCCTATGCAAATAATATCAACACCAGTGAAGGCGGAACCCATATGATCGGATTCAAATCCGCTTTAACCAGAGTTTTTAACGATTATGCCAGAAAGAATAAATTCATTAAAGACAATGAGGAAGGCTTGTCGGGAGAAGATGTCAGAGAAGGTCTTACTGCGATCATTTCCGTGAAGCTGACCAATCCCCAGTTTGAAGGACAGACGAAAACAAAGCTGGGAAACAGTGAAATGAGAGGCTTTGTTGAAACGGCAACAAATGAAAACCTGACTGGTTTTTTGGAAGAAAACCCAAGTCAGGCCAGAATCATACTGGATAAATGCCTCAGAGCATCCAGAGCAAGAGAAGCTGCAAGGAAGGCAAGAGAACTGACAAGAAGAAAAGGAGTGCTGGACGGATTGACCTTGCCCGGCAAGCTTGCTGACTGTTCCGAAAAGGATCCTGCACTTTCTGAAATCTTTCTGGTTGAGGGAGATTCCGCAGGCGGCTCCGCAAAATCCGGCCGCGACAGAAAGAGACAGGCCATCCTTCCGCTGAGAGGCAAAATCCTCAACGTGGAGAAGGCCAGATTGGATAAGATTCTCAATTCAGAGGAAATCAAAAATATGATTACCGCTTTCGGCTGCAATATCGGTGAAGATTTCAACGAAGAGAAGCTGCGATACCATAAGATCATCATTATGACAGATGCCGATGTTGACGGTGCTCACATCAGAACGCTGCTGCTCACTTTCTTTTACCGGTATATGACGCCGCTGATTGAAGGCGGCTATGTCTATGCGGCACAGCCGCCGCTGTTCCAGACGAAAAAGGGAAAAGAGGTTTATTACACCTATTCGGAAAGGGAACAGGAGAAGCTTATGACCGAGATTGCAGACAAGCCGGGAAAGGCCGTCATTCAGAGATATAAAGGTCTTGGAGAGATGGATCACCAGCAGCTTTGGGATACCACGATGGACTACAACAACAGAACGTTAATACAGATTACGCTGGAAGATGTAACTGCAGCGGATGAGATCTTTACAACACTTATGGGTGACAAGGTTCCTCCGAGAAGGAAATTTATCGAAGAGAACGCAAAGTATGTAAAGAATTTGGATATATAGGAGGTGGATGACAATGACAACAAGTTTTTTGGATGACGTGAAGCTGATTCAGCATGAAATCCACGATGAAATGAAGACCTCCTATATCGATTATGCCATGAGCGTAATCGTCAGCAGAGCGCTTCCCGATGCAAGGGACGGTCTCAAGCCGGTTCACCGGAGAATCCTTTACGGAATGAGCGAGCTGGGAGTAACTCCGGACAAGCCACATAAAAAATCAGCCCGTATCGTCGGTGAAGTAATGGGTAAATACCATCCCCACGGCGACTCATCCATTTATGATGCCATGGTCAGAATGGCACAGGATTTCTCAACCAATTACCCACTGGTTGACGGCCACGGAAACTTTGGATCCGTGGACGGCGACGGCGCGGCTGCAATGCGATACACCGAAGCGAGAATGACCCCATTTGCGCTTCAGATGCTGCGGGATATCGAGAAAGAAACCGTAGACTTCATGCCCAACTTCGACGAAGAAGAGATGGAGCCGGTGGTTCTTCCTTCCCGATATCCAAACTTGCTGGTCAACGGATCCAACGGGATCGCCGTTGGTATGGCAACCTCCATACCGCCCCACAACCTCAGTGACGTCATTGATGCGACAGTAAAGCTTATTGATGTACCCGATGCCGACGTGGAAGATCTGATCAAGATTGTAAAGGCTCCGGATTTTCCAACCGGCGCTACCATCATGGGAAGAAATTCCGCCAAGGAAGCCTATCGAACCGGCCAGGGAAAGGTAACCGTCAGAGCAAAGGCGGAAATCGAAGAAACCAGTAAAGGAAAACAGCAGATTATCTTTACGGAAATCCCTTATCAGGTAAACAAGGCCAGAGTCATTGAGAAAATTGCGGAGCTGGTGAGAGAAAAACGGCTGGAGCATATCTCTGATATCAGAGATGAATCCGACCGGAGCGGAATGCGTATCGTAATCGAGCTGAAAAAAGATGCAAATCCGCAAATCACTCTGAACAGGCTTTATAAGCATACCCAGCTTCAGGATAATTACAGCATGATCATGCTGGCTCTGGTGGACGGCAAGCCGGTCACCATGAATCTTAGGCAAATGCTGGAGGTATATTTAAAGCACCAGAAGGAAGTAATCACCAGAAGAACGATATTTGATCTCAGAAAGGCAGAGGAAAGAGCACACATTTTAGAAGGCTTGCGGATTGCGCTGGATCATATTGACGAAGTCATCAAGACCATCCGGGAAAGCTACAATGATGCAAAGCCGCGATTGATGGAACGGTTCGGACTCAGCGAGATTCAGGCCCAGGCGATTCTGGACATGAGACTTGCCAGACTGCAGGGACTGGAACGTGAAAAGATCGAAAATGAGTACGCCGAGCTGATGGAGCAGATCGCCTGGTTTAAAAAAGTCCTGGCAGATGAAAGCATCCTCATGGGCATTATTAAGGAAGAGCTGCTGGAGATCAAAAAGAAATACGGAAAGAAAAGAAAAACGGACATTCAGTCAGATGCAGAGGATATCGATGAAGAAGATATGATTCAGGAAGGGAAGGTTGCGGTAACCTTGACTCATCTTGGCTATATCAAGAGAATCCCCGCAGATACGTATAAAACCCAGAAGCGCGGAGGCAAGGGTATTACGGGCCTTACGACAAGAGAGAATGATTTTGTGAAAAACTTAATCATGACATCGACGCATGATTACTTAATGTTCTTTACAAATACAGGAAAAGCGCATAAAATAAAGGCATATGAAATTCCTGAGGCACAGAGAACCGCAAAGGGTACTCCGGCGGTCAATTTCCTGAATTTAATGCAGCGGGAGAGGATCACCGCGGTGATTCCGATCCAGGATTTTGCCGAGGACAAAAACCTCATTGCGGTCACAAAGCATGGAACCATCAAGAAGACATCGCTTTCGCAGTTTGATACAAACAGAAAAACCGGATTGATTGCCATAAACCTTAAGGACAACGATGAACTCATCGGAATCAAGCAGACCACGGGCACCAGCAATGTGATTATTGTGACAAGGTTCGGCAAATGTATCTGTTTCTCTGAGGAAGATGTCAGAATTATGGGAAGAATTGCCGGCGGCGTTCGGGCGATCAAATTGGAAAAGGGCGACGAAGTTGTTGCCATGGAGCTAGCGGAGAAGGACGAAGAGCTTTTGGTCGTAACCCAAAACGGGTATGGCAAGAGAACTGCTGTAGAGGAGTATAAGGTTCAGTCCCGCGGCGGCAAGGGCTTGCTCACATATGACAAGGCAAAGTTCAAGAAGACCGGAGAGCTTATCGGTGCCATGGTCGTCAACGATAATGATGAAATTCTACTGATCAATTCCGACGGAATCATCATCAGAATCAAGGCCGGTGAAGTATCAAGATTAGGAAGAGCGACACAGGGCGTTAAGATTATGAGAGTTGCCGAGGAAGCGAACATTATCACGATGGCAAAAGTAATCAAGGAAGATGATGAATTAATGGAAGATGAAGTTGTCGCTCATGAAGAAGAGGATGGAACAACACAGATGATACTTGATACAGAATAAAGTTTGAGACCTCTTACAAAGGGTATACATTCGAGGAGGAAGTTGCAATGTCATTACAAATGAAGAGCAGTTACAATAATGAATTGGGCCAATGGGAATTAGTTGCGAAGGGTGAGGTGGATATTTCCACCGCTCCCCAACTAAGAGAATATTTGGACGGTGCATATCGGGAAAAGAAAGCAGACATCCTGCTGCATCTTGATGAACTGAATTATATTGACAGCACCGGTCTTGGCGTGATTATCGGAGCGTTTGGAAGAATGCAGGAAAGTGATAATCGGATTAAGCTGATCAACCCAAGGGACAATATCAGAAAGCTGCTCAACATTACCAGTCTTGACAGAATACTTTGTTCGGATCATTAAGAACCACTTGAAAGAGGAGAGGAAAATGACAGATATATTGAAATTCTCGATTCCCGGAAAGCCTGAATATGTTGGCACGGTCAGATTGGCGATATCTTCTCTGGCGAATAGCGCAGGCTTTGATATAGAGGCGGTCGAGGATATTAAGGTAGCCGTTTCAGAGGCGTGCACCAATGTGGTATGCCATGGAAGCCCAAATCGCGAGGAATGCTACGAAGTAGCCTGTGAAGTAGGGGACGGAAGAATTATCATTTCCATTGTCGATCATGCCGGAGGCTATGATACGGCAAAATATCAAAAGCCGCTGACAGATTGCAGCTGCCCGAAAGAAGGGGGCTTAGGCATTTTTATTATTAAGGCGCTTATGGACGAAGTCGATATTTTTTCTGAATTAGGTATGGGTACCAGTATTAAAATGGTGAAATATTTAAGCCGATTTTAATGGGGGGATGATATGACCTCAGCACAAACCAGTAACAAGGAGCTTTTCGATCGGTATCACGAAACAAAAAGCATCGAACTGCGAAACGAGATTGTTGAAAAGTATCTTTATATCGTTGATATTTTAATAAAAAAATATTTAAACAAGGGCGTGGATTATGAGGACTTGTATCAAGTTGGCTCCATGGCCTTAGTTTTTGCTGTCGAAAGATATGATGCCTCCAAGGGCTATGAATTTACAAGCTTTGCGACGCCGACCATCATCGGAGAGATCAAGCGCTATTTTCGGGATAAAGGGTGGGCAATCAAGGTTCCAAGGAGATTGAAGGAGATTTCCGCACAGATTTCACCGGCGAAGGAACACTTGTACGGTAAGTATTCCCGCATTCCGACCGTCAAGGAACTGGCGGATTATCTGGGCTATTCAGAAGAAGAAATTCTGGAAGCGATGGAAGGCGGTCAGGCCTACAGTACATATTCCCTGAATCAGACCTTTGACGAGGGCGGTGATGAGGGAGATGGCGCAGTGCTTGAAAAATATACCGGCAGAGAAGAGCACGGATATCATAGCTTTGAGAATGCAGAACTGATTAAAACGGTGATGATGGATCTCTCAGACAAGGAAAAGGACATCTTCAAGAGAAGGTTTTTCAAAAATGAAACCCAGCAGGACATCGCGGAGGAAATGGGCGTCTCTCAAATGACCATTTCGAGGCTGGAAAAGAAAATCAGAGAGAGGTTTAAAGCAGCCATAAAAGTGTAAATAATAAGCCATAAGATAAGAAAACCAAAGGAGAATTTCAATGAAACGAGTTTTTTCAGGAGTACAGCCAACAGGAAATATTCATATCGGCAACTATTTGGGGGCATTAATGCAGTTTGTAGAGCTGCAGCAGGACAATGACTGCATTTATTGCATTGTGGACCTTCATTCCATCACATTGCCGCAGGATCCTAAAATACTCAAAGATAACATCCTGGACGTAGCTGCTCTTTATCTTGCTGTAGGACTTGATCCGAAAAAGTCGGTCATCTTTGTTCAATCCATGGTGCCGGGTCATGCAGAGCTTGCATGGATTCTTATGTGCAACTCTTACACCGGCGAGCTGTCAAGAATGACCCAGTTTAAGCAGAAGAGCAAAGACAGCGAATCGGCTCCTACAGGGCTGTTTACCTATCCGATCCTAATGGCGGCGGACATACTGCTCTACGATACGGACGTTGTTCCCGTGGGAAATGATCAGAAGCAGCATATCGAAATCACCAGAGATCTTGCGGAAAGAGTGAATAATAAATACGGAAAAACCTTTGTCGTTCCCGATGGGAGATTTTTAAAGGAAGGGGCAAGAATCATGTCCCTGGATGACCCGACTTCAAAGATGAGTAAAAGTGCGGAAAACATCCATAGCAGAATTTCTCTTTTGGATGACGCCAATAAAATTAAAAAATCCATTATGCGTTCCACCACGGATTCAGAAGGAAGCATTCGCTTTGACAGTATCAACAAACCGGGTGTCAGCAATTTGCTGAATATCTACAGCGCATTCTCCGGAATGGGCGTGGCGGAGATCGAGAAAAAATATGAGGGCTGCGGCTACGGAGATTTCAAAAAAGACCTGGTGGAGGTTACCGTGGGAGCGATCATGCCCATACAGCAGCGGTATCATGAAATCCGCAAATCTCAGGAATTGATTGATATTCTGAAGGATGGTGCAGAAAGAGCAAACGCCACATCAGAAAAAACTCTGGCCAGAGTCAAGAAAAAGTTCGGACTTGGACTATAGCTCAAATAGCCTCTGCATTTTAAAAAATATAGAATAAGAGTTGATAGTTAGCAAAATTAACGGTTGCCTTGATAAATCAAGGCAGCTTTTATTTTATTCCTCCTGACCATTAAAGGTTATAACAGAGCGCAGCTGATAACAACACACTCAAAAAAATAATATATTGTAAAATTATAATTCAATGGTATAATTGAACATTATATTTTCCGGGAGGGCGGTGAATGGATGAAGAGAATCCTGTTGGTATCAAAAAAGGGAAAAAGCAAGGATATGCTGGTGCAGCTGCTGCAATCAGAGTTGTTCTCACAGATTGAAACGATAGATGCCGAAGAAGATGCCTCCGCACTGCTGGAAACGAACGAGTTTGATCTGGTCATCGTTAATTCTCCGCTGGAAGGAAAAACAGGGGTTGATCTGGCAGTTTATGCGGCGGAAAAGCACACGGCCGGAGTCCTTCTGGCGGTGCAGAATAAATATGCAAACGCAATTGCGCAAAAGGTTGAGCCTTATGGTATTCTGGTGGTCGGAAAGCCAATCGTAAAGGCCTTCTTCGACCAGGCGGTTAAATTTACAGAGGTGACGGCACACAGAGTGCAGTCCCTGAAGGAAGAAAATATCAGTCTCCAGTTGAAGCTGGAGGAGTTGAAGATTATTAACAGAGCGAAATGTGTGCTGATTCAGCATCTGTCTATGTCTGAAGTCCAGGCTCACAAGTATATTGAGAAGCAGGCAATGGATCTGCGCCTGCCGAAGGCGCGGGTAGCAAAGCAGATCCTTAAGGTATACGAGCAGGACGGATTGCCGAAATAAATTTTCATAAAAGCTTGAAACGAAGCAAAGAACCGTAAACAGATCGTTTACGGTTCTTAACTATTTATCAACAAATGAAAAAGAGGAAGCAGTTACACGCTGAACAGCAGCTCACCGTATGCCGGGAATGGCCAGCTGTCTGAAGCGGTCATGGTTTCCAGAGTGTCCGCAGCAATTCGGATCTCCCTCATGACCGGCAGCACTATTTTACTATAGTACTCCGCAGTCGCAAAGAGATCCTCGAGGGCATTCACTTCGATCAGTGCGTTATCCAGCTCGTGTACTGCCCTGTAAAGACTCTGGGAAATGGAGGACAGATTGGTGATCCATTCTTTTTCCAGTTCACAGGCTTTTTCTTCAAGTCCCAGCTCTTTTTTGCCGAGGGCAGTATCGGAAAGGGTTTTGATATAAGCGGATACTGCCGGCAGGATCGACCTGTTCGCCATATCGGTCATCGTCAATGCTTCAATATTCAAAACATTGCAGTATTCACGCAGAAGAATTTCCTGTCTGGCGCGAACCTCGACTTCCGTGAAAATCCCATGCTGCTTCAAAAGCCTCAGGTTCTTTTCACTTGTAAAGAGCGGCAGGGCGTCCACTGTGGATTTCAAATTCAGAAGTCCCCGGCTTTCCGCCATGGCGATCCATTCTTCGGCGTAGTTGTTTCCGTTAAAAATAATTCGTTTATGTTTTGCCACGGTATGTTTGATCAACGTTTTCAGGCTGGCCTCCATATCCTTGGATTGTTCCAGAATGTCTGCAAACTGTCTTAATGATTCCGCCACCGTTACGTTCAGCATGTAGCTGGGACAAGCAATGGAGGCTCCGGAACCGGGCATTCGAAACTCAAACTTATTCCCTGTAAAAGCAAAAGGGGAGGTTCTGTTTCTGTCAGTGGTATCTCGTTTAAATTGCGAAAGCACGGAGATGCCCATGTTCATGGTACGGTCCTGGTTTTCCGTGTAGTCCTCCCCTCTTTCGATTGCGTTCAGGAGCGCTTCCAGATCCTCTCCGATAAACATCGAAATGATTGCAGGAGGTGCTTCGTTGCCGCCCAGACGGTGATCGTTTCCTGCGCTTGCAACAGAAATGCGCAGCAGATCCTGATATTCATCAACCGCCTTGATCACAGCACAGAGGAACAACAGAAACCGAAGATTACTGCCGGGGTTTTTCCCCGGTTTGAGGAGATTTTCACCGGTGCTGGTGGACAAGGACCAATTCACATGCTTGCCGCTGCCGTTGATGCCGGCAAAGGGTTTTTCGTGAAGCAGACACACCAATCCATGATTGGAAGCCACCTTTTTCATAAGTTCCATGGTCATCTGATTCTGGTCGGTGGCGATATTGGAAGTGGTGAATACCGGAGCCAGCTCGTGCTGGGACGGCGCAACCTCATTGTGTTCAGTTTTAACATAAATTCCAAGCTTCCAAAGCTCTTCGTCCAGCTCCTCCATATAAGCGCTGACCCTTGGTTTGATCGCTCCGAAGTAATGATCGTCAAGCTCCTGATTCTTTGGCGGTTTCGCACCGAATAGGGTTCTTCCGCAGTAGATGAGATCCTTTCTTTTGTCAAACAGATCCTTGTTGATTAAAAAGTACTCCTGTTCGGCTCCGATGGTGGAAACTACACGCTGTACCTCGTATTGCCCAAACAGCCTTAATACTCTGAGCGCCTGAATGTTCAAAGCCTCCATGGAGCGTAGCAGCGGAGTCTTTTTGTCCAGAGCCTCGCCGTGATAGGAGCAGAAAGCGGTTGGAATGCACAGTGTGTGCTCTTTGATAAAGGCAAAGGAGCTGGGATCCCAGTTCGTATAACCTCTTGCCTCAAAGGTCGCTCTGATTCCGCCGGACGGAAAACTGGATGCATCCGGTTCCCCTTTGATCAGTTCTTTCCCCGAAAATTCCATAATCACACCTCCGTCGCCCGTCGGCGTCAGAAAGCTGTCGTGCTTTTCCGCGGTGATCCCGGTCATAGGCTGGAACCAGTGGGTAAAATGGGTGGCGCCTTTTTCAAGAGCCCAGTTTTTCATTGCAGTTGCTACCGTATTTGCGACTTCGAGAGAAAGATTGGTACCCTCTTCCATATTTCTCTTTAATGCTTTGTAGATATCCTTTGGCAAGCGTTCTTTCATGACAGCATCGTTAAATACCAGGCTTCCAAAAATTGACGAGATCTTATCCATATGAAATCCTCCATCCTTTATTAAAAATATTATTTTTTCCAATAAAAAAGGGCGCAGAGGTAAATACCTACAGCGCCATTGCTATAATGGATTAGTATAGCGAGAGTTTTCCGATCTGTCAATATGAAAAAATAAAATACTTGCAATTCATTTTAAATTGTGATAACGTTTACGACAAGATTTTATTGAACGATACAGAGATCGGCGCAGAGGAAGAAAAGTAATCGGGAGAAACGCAAAGCAGGGATTGGCAACGCGACTGAAATTGCCATTTGTGACACTCCGGACGAAGAACACTTCGGAGCCGGCAGGTTCAACGGAAAACAGAGGGACGGGAACACTTCCCGGTTCCTTTGAAAGCTTAGTAAATCTGTCCGTGTTGCATACGTTACAATGCATCGAGAGGATTAAGGCATAAAAACAAGACGTCAATCTCAGATTTTTGGTGACGCCTACAGTTTGAACGCTGCGTCAATTTGGGTGGTACCGCGGATTTTTTTCGTCCCTAGGATAGTATTATTCTGGGGACTTTTTATTTTGTTAAAAAATTCCCTGCTGTGTTTCGGAGGTGAAAACATGAAGATTACGAATGAATTGATCGATTACATCGGAGCGCTTTCCAGACTGGAGCTTTCCGTTGAAGAAAAGGAAGGCGCAAAG
>JAQUYZ010000272.1 GCA_028691625.1 Eubacteriales bacterium | reverse complement strand
ACGCTTAGAATTCCACCGGAGGATCACTACAGGACCTGCCCGATGTCAGGCGCTTATATTGTGAAGAGCGGAGACTCCCTGGATTCCATCAGCAAAAAACTGCTTGTCATAACCGATAGCCTCCTGATGGCGAATCCTACCTTAACAATTGAGGACTTCGGTATCGCCGGAACAAAGGTTTGTATCCCAAGCTAAATAAAAAGCCAGAGAATCAAACATGATACTCTGGCTGTTTTTATTTGGTTCAAATCAGTGTTCACGGTTTTTATGCATCTATGTTTACTGATACAGGGGATATGCCTCACAAAGCTCCCTTACTATTTTCTTCGCTTTCTCAGCTGCTGTTGAATCTGTTGGATTGTCCAAAATAAGTGCAATGGCTTCCACAACTCTGGTGATTTCCTGTTCCTTAAATCCACGGGTCGTCATTGCAGGTGTTCCGAGCCGGATTCCACTCGTGACATTGGCGCCGTTTGGATCGTTAGGGATTGTATTCTTATTGGTTGTAATACCGGCAGCATCCAACAATTCCTCCGCTTCCTTGCCCGTGATCCTCTTGTTGATCAGATTCAGAAGCACAAGATGGTTGTCCGTCCCTCCCGATACGAGCCGAAAATCTCTTGCCAGCAATTCTTCCGCCATTCTTTGTGCGTTCAGGAGCACTTGTTTCTGATATGCGACGAATTCTGGTGTGGAAGCTTCTTTAAAGCAAACTGCTTTTCCTGCGATGATATGCATGAGCGGTCCGCCTTGCATTCCAGGAAAGATTCCTTTATTGATCCGCTTCCCGAATTCTTCCCTGGCCAAAATGGTGCCGCCTCTTGGACCTCTGAGCGTCTTATGGGTGGTCGTTGTGACCACATGAGCATGTTCCACCGGGTTCGGATGTACACCAGCTGCAACCAGACCTGCAAAGTGTGCCATATCTACCATCAGCAAAGCACCGACTTCATCTGCAATTTCTCTGAATTTATCTGCTTCTATGATTCTGGGATATGCACTCGCACCTGCCACAATCATCTTTGGTTTATTCTCAACAGCCAGTTTCCTGACCTGCTCAAAATCAATTCTTTCCGTTTGTGAGTCCACTTTATAGGGAACAAATCGGAAATATTTGCCCGACATATTGGCTGGGCTGCCGTGGGTAAGATGTCCGCCATTGGATAAATCCATGCCCAAAACGGTATCTCCCGGCTCCAGCAGGGAGAAATATACTGCCAGATTCGCACTCGCGCCGGAGTGGGGCTGAACATTGGCATACTCCGCGTGGAACAATTCTTTTACACGTGTGATGGCTAACGCTTCTGCCTCATCCACATGTTCGCAGCCGCCATAATATCTATGTCCAGGATAACCTTCTGCATATTTATTTGTAAGGGCACTGCCGCATGCCTCCATCACCGCGCTGCTGGTAAAATTCTCTGATGCAATTAATTCAATTTTGTGTTCCTGTCTTGCCATTTCTCTTTTTATAATGGCACTGATTTCAGGATCAGCCTTGTCCATGTTGTTAAAATACATTACTGCTCCCCTTTCTACATAATGTTACATTATATAGAAATTTTCTATAATAATCAAGTTTTTTTATCAAAGATTCAAGGGAAAAGTTACAGCAAATCAGAAAGAAGTCTTGATACCGATTCTTTAAATTTGATGATGAGCGACCGGTTCCGATAAAGGTGCTTTGTCAATTCGTGGGACTTCATCATGTCGGCCTCAAAAATCGCCTCGAGCTTGTAAACCTCTGCAGCGTCATAGATAAACGCATTCGCTTCAAAATTCAATCGAAAGCTTCTGATGTCAAAATTTGCGGATCCGATGGAAGCAATTTCTCCGTCAACACAAATCGTCTTGGCATGCATAAAACCTTCATCATAGATGTAGACCTTCGCTCCCAGATTCAACAGGATTCCCACATAAGAATAGGTCGCCCAGTAAACAAACATATGGTCCGGCATGCAGGGAATCATGATCCTCACGTCGACTCCGGACAGGATTGCTGTTTTCAGTATCTCGAGAATGCTTGCATCCGGCACAAAATACGGTGTCTGGATATAGATATTTTTCTTTGCAGAGGATATCATTTTCAGATATCCGCGTTTGATCTCTTCCTTTGCGGATTCCGGACCGCAGGATACGATCTGGATTCCCGTGGTGCCGGCCTGGCACGGCTCATCATAGTAAGCCTGGGATAAGACAATATTTTCCTTCGAAGCGAAACGCCAGTCCAGTAAAAAGCGTGCATTCATGTCTTGTACACAGGAGCCCATCAACCTTAAATGCGTGTCTCTCCAGAAACCGAATTTTTTCTTTTTGCCCACATACTCATTTCCTACGTTAAAGCCGCCCAGATAGCCGATACAGCCGTCGATCACAACCAGCTTCCTGTGATTTCTGTAGTTCAGCTTTAGGTTTAAATATTTAAACATGGGCGGAAAGAAAAATGCATATTGTCCACCGGCTTGCTTCAATGGCTCTAATATTTTGGGGGAGATTTGTCTGCTTCCCATGGCATCGATTAAAAATCGCACCTCAACCCCTTCCCGGGCTTTCTCTGTGAGCGCATCGATCAGCAGACGTCCCATGCTGTCATTTTTCACGATAAAATACATGATGTTGATGCTCTGCTTCGAGGCCCTAATATCCTTGAGAAGACTGTCGAACTTGTGGCAACCGTCAGTCAGAACGGATATTTTATTGTCCTGGGTAAAAAAGGAATCGCTGTAGGTCTGATGCAGTCGGATCATATCCTGCCACTTCTTCGACTCCGGATTGGAAAAAACGAACGTCCCATGCTTGATCGCACTGATTTGTTCATTCAGAGAAGCATTTATGATCGCTTCTTCGTATTTGGTCATGCGAAAGATTTTTTGCCGCGCAATATTTTGCGATAACAAAAAATAAAAAATAATCCCAGCTACAGGAACTAAGAATAATATCATAATCCAAGCCAGGGTTGCTGAGGGGTTTTTCCTTTCCAAAAATATAATTGTCAGAGCAATTATAAAATTGACAAGGAATAGCCCCGCTATTAAAACCGACATATTCGAGAATCCAAATGAGAACATAAACCCTCAACTCTTCCATAATGGATTCGCCCAATGGAATAAATTAGTTCAGATGATCTGACACAGATTTAGATTGAAATCAATTCATCCAGCTTTTCTTCCAGAACCGATTGCGGTAATGCGCCGGATATTCTTTCCTTGATCTCTCCGTCTTTAATAAAGAACAGAGTCGGAATGCTCATTACTTTGTTGGCGATTGCCAGCTTACGCTGTTCATCAATGTTTATCTTGCAGATCTTTGCTTTGCCTTCATACTTGACAGCCATATCTTCCATGATCGGGCCGACCATCTTGCATGGGCCGCACCAGTCTGCGTAGAAGTCGATCAAAACCGGGATATCTGCGTTCATCGCTTCACTTTCATAATTTTCGTCTGTTAAATAAATAATATCCTTCATAAACTACCTCCAATAATAATATCATTACCATCGTATTTGGGATTCGTCACTGTTTTATAAACGGGGCTCCGCAGGCCGGATCACCTTTAAGACCGAAACGGTATACTGTGGCTGATATTTCTTTTTGTAAATCACATTGACAATAATCGCTGCAAACAACAATACAAAAGCCAGTCCTACGGAAACACTTCCGCTGTTTCCTCCCGGGAACAGAAGACTACCGAGAATAAGTCCTCCAAAGAACGCTGCGACAGGAAGCAGATATACAATACCAAACTCTGTCACGGAGAACTTTTTATGTACATTCACGTCGACCATTTCGCCCTTCTTCGCATGGGCAGGATTGGCTGCCGTAAGGATCGAGCCTGCACCCGGTTGGATGGAACATCGTAAAGTTTGGCGATGTCAGAACTAGTGTAACCTTTCTGGGTAAGTAGCAGAGACGCAATTCCCTTTTG
>JAQUYZ010000271.1 GCA_028691625.1 Eubacteriales bacterium | reverse complement strand
CTAAACATCTGAATTTTCAGTATATTCAGGGTATTGAAGTATCAAAAAAAAAACAAAAGAATCTGTCAAGAAAAGGTTGCAAATTTGCATAAAATGTTGTTTACTGATTATATAATGTTATTTTTATAACAAGGAATCGTAAGAATGGGGTGGTTCATGTCCTGCGCCTCGTTGCCATTTTACCCCAAATTTGGTTGACAAAATGGACAGCAGCAAGCAAAGCTTGCTGGATTCCCTGAAAGGGACATTGAAACACCCGCATGTTTGGAAATTTTCATTCGTTGGAAATTTATTGCATATGTGCTAAAAGTGTATGACAAGTGATCTGATAAATTTAATTTAAGGAGGCTAAACATGAACTTTCAACTAACGAAAGAACAAGAATTAGTAAGAAAAATGGTAAGAGAGTTTGCTGTAAATGAAGTGGAGCCGATTGCTGCTGACATTGACAAAGAACACAGATTCCCTGTTGAGAATGTGAAAAAAATGGGTGAATACGGTTTGCTCGGTGTACCATTTCCTACTGAACTGGGTGGAGCAGGCGGAGATCATATCTCCTATGCAATTACTGTCGAAGAATTATCTAGGGTATGCGCGTCAACAGGCGTTATCTGTTCCGCACACACTTCCCTTGCTGTATGGCCGATTTGGGCATGGGGTACCGAGGAACAGAAACAGAAGTACATGGTACCTTTGGCAAAGGGCGAGAAGCTCGGTGCTTTTGGATTGACAGAGCCAAACGCAGGAACAGATGCCGGCGGACAGCAGACAAGAGCCGTTGATATGGGGGACCATTGGCTGATCAACGGAGCAAAAGTATTTATCACAAACGGTGGGTATGCCGATACTTATGTTGTAATGGCTATGACCGATAAATCCAAAGGAACAAGAGGCGGAATCAGCGCATTTATCATTGAAAAAGATTATGAAGGCTTTTCTATCGGTAAAACAGAAGACAAGATGGGTATTTGCGCATCCTCTACAACAGAATTGATTTTCCAGAACTGCAAGGTTCCGAAGGAAAACATTCTCGGCAAGGTCGGAGATGGCTTTAAGGTTGCCATGTCCACACTTGACGGCGGCCGTATCGGGATTGCATCCCAGGCACTCGGTATCGCACAGGGCGCATTTGACGTTACGGTTGAGTACATGAAATCCAGAAAACAGTTTGGCAAAAAGCTTTCCCAGATGGAATCGTTACAGTTCGAAATCGCCGAAATGAAAACGAGAATTGAAGCTGCCAGATTATTGATTTATAAAGCTGCAGATATGAAAGATAAGCATCTTCCATACGGTCCTGCTTCTGCTATGGCTAAATTATATGCTGCGGAAACCGCGATGTACGTAACCACCAAGGCAGTTCAGCTGCACGGCGGTTACGGATATACCAAGGATTATCCGGTTGAAAGAATGATGAGAGACGCTAAGATCACTGAAATTTATGAAGGTACTTCCGAGGTTCAGAAGATCGTTATCGCAGCATCTGTATTTGGTAAATAATAGAGAGAAGGAGGATATCAAAATGGCATTTAGAATTATCGTCTGCGCAAAGCAGGTTCCTGATACGAACGAAATTAAGATCGATCCGGTAAAAAAGACATTAATCAGAGAAGGCGTTCCAAGCATTCTGAACCATGACGACGCAAATGCTCTGGAAGAAGCATTAACAATTAAAGATCAACATCCAGACACCCATATTACAGTAGTAACAATGGGACCTCCACAGGCCAAGGATATGCTGATGGAATGTCTGGCTATGGGAGCCGACGAGGGTGTTCTCGTCAGCGACAGAGCGGTAGGAGGTTCTGACACTTGGGCGACTTCCAATGCGCTTGCTGCTGCCATTCATAAACTCGGAACTCCTGACATCCTGTTTGCAGGCCGTCAGGCGATTGATGGAGATACCGCGCAGGTAGGACCTCAGCTTGCTGAGAAACTGGGATTACCGCAGGTAACCTATGTAACAGAATTTAAAATTGACAAGAACATGAAGGATATCACAGTGAAGAGAGCCATGGAAGACGGCTATGAACTGATCAAGATCCAGACTCCTTGCATGCTGACAGCAATCAAAGAATTGAACAAGCCAAGATATATGTCGATCAACGGCATCTACGGTTTGAAAAACAAGGAAATCAAGGTTTGGAATGCGAAGGACATCGAGGTTGACCTTGCAACCGTAGGTCTTGATGCTTCTCCAACGAACGTGTATCGCTCATTTACACCTGCTCCAAAGGGAAAAGGCAAGATGATCGAGGCGGACACAGAACAAGAAGCTGCACAGAAGCTTTTAATCAACTTAAAAGCAAAGCATGTAATCTAAGAAGGAGGAGGAATTGAAATGGCAATTGTAGTAATTAAAGATAAATGTAAGGGCTGCAAATTATGTATTAAAGCTTGTCCCTTTGAAGCAATCGAAATGGAAGGAAAACTCGCTGTAATCAATGAAAAATGTACTGCCTGCAACCAATGTATTCCTGTCTGCAAGTTCAACGCGATTGAAAAGACTGCAGATACAGACGGCCCCGTAGATCTTTCTGCATACAAAAATGTCTGGGTATATGCGGAACAGAGAAAAGGCAAACTGCTGAATGTTGCTTTGGAGCTGATCGGCGAAGGCCACAGACTGTCAAGAGAAATCAGCGACGATACGAAAGTATGTGCACTGCTCGTGGGCAACAATATCGATCATCTGGCAAAAGAATGCTATGAATACGGTGCAGACTCCGTGTATCTCATCGAGGATCCTCTTCTTGAGAATTACACGACAGACGGGTATACAAAGGTTATCGTAGATGCGGTCAAGGAATATAAGCCTGAAATCGTTATATACGGAGCTACCCATATCGGAAGAGACCTTGCACCAAGAGTAGCAGCCAGACTGAACACCGGTTTGACTGCGGACTGCACCAGACTGGACGTCAAGGTATCCAGCTATATCGATTATGCAGTGAAAAACACGACATTGGATGTATCCACACTGGATCCAAACTCTGATGACAAGGGACTGAAGCAGACTCGCCCGGCATTCGGCGGAAACCTGATGGCCACCATCATCTGTCCGAAGACCAGACCTCAGATGTCAACAGTAAGACCTGGCGTTATGCAGAAGAGAGAGAAAAAAGCAGGAGCCAGCGGTGAATTAATTAAGGTTAAGCCTGTAATCGCAAAGAAAGACATCAAAATCGATATTCTTGATATCGTGAAATCCGCAAAGGAAATCGTATCCCTGACAGATGCAGATATCATTTGCTCCGGCGGACGTGGTCTTGGAGATCCCTCCGGATTTGAATTGATCAAGAAGTTCGCTGACAAGGTGGGCGGAGTTGTCGGTTCTTCCAGAGCGGCGGTTGATGCCGGCTGGATTGATCACTCCCATCAGGTCGGACAGACCGGAACCACCGTTAAGCCAAAGATTTACTTTGCTTGCGGCATATCCGGAGCAATCCAGCACCTTGCGGGTATGCAGACTTCCGATATCATCGTAGCCATCAACAAGGACCCGGATGCTCCGATCTTTGAAGTAGCTGACTACGGTATCGTAGGTGACCTTTATAAGGTGATTCCGCAGCTCATCGAACAGTGGGATGATGCAGAAGCCCTGTACGATGCTTCCACAAAATAATAATAATCAACGAGAGACCTTCCGGTCTCTCGTTTTTTAAATAAAGTGATCGGCGTTTCCGCGGATCACTTTATTATCATGCGTTTTGTTCACTTCCGAGATATGCGGTAGGACAGGTTAACTTTCGCTCGCAAAGATCACAGGGCCTGATCCGGTTTTCCATCTCCTCGGTTTGGATCCCGAAGATTCCGGATACCGATTTTTTGGGATGCATCATATATTTATTGCTCAGCGTTACCCCGATATCCTGGGGATTCAGAGCCTGAAAGATCTGTGCCTGCATCTCGATGGGAATGTCGTTCTGGCC
>JAQUYZ010000270.1 GCA_028691625.1 Eubacteriales bacterium | reverse complement strand
GGTAATAGAGGTCCTCCCGGAATGTTCCATCCTTGATCATGGTTTCCAGATCCTTATTGGTTGCCGCAACAACTCTTACATCGACAATGATGACCTTATTGCCGCCGACCCTTTCAAAGCGCATATTCTGGAGTACATGCAGCAGCTTTACCTGAAGATGCAGCGGCATATCCCCGATCTCATCCAGGAAAATCGTTCCGCCGCTTGCCAATTCAAATTTCCCGATTTTACCTTTATCGCTGGCTCCGGTGAAAGCACCCTTTTCATAACCAAACAGCTCGCTTTCCAAAAGATTGTCGGGAATTGCACCGCAGTTCACCGTAATAAAGGGGCCCTTCGCTCTGGCGCTGGCGTAGTGAATCGCCTTTGCAAACATTTCTTTTCCGGTTCCGCTTTCTCCCGAGATCAATACGGTAGAATTCCCTCTGGCAGTGAGTAGTGCCTGGGTTTTCGCTTTTCTGATGGATTCGCTCTCTCCCATAATATCGTCAAAGGTATATTTCAATGCCCTGGTATTGATGTTATAAACGAGCTTCTGCGCTTCCTCAATGTCGCGGAAAGAGATTACTAGTCCCACGACTGTTTTCTCGCTGTAAAAAGGTTTGGCAGTCACGATAAAATGAAAGCTCCCCCTTTCATTATTATAAACCTCTTCATTTTCTGTATAGCCACTTCCTGACCGCAGTACTTCAAGCGCCGGCGTACCGCGCATAAATTTGCTGATATGGCTGCCGATCATATCATTTTTTGTTGTTTTGAACAATTCCTCGGCCATATAGTTGCAATGCTTGATGTACCCCATACTGTTGATGGCAAAGATTCCTTCATGGGCGGTTTCCAGTACGGTGGACATCTCGCTCATGCTTAATTCCACATTGTTAAACGCCTTTTTCTGCATTGCCTTGGCACTCAGCAAATCAGCCATTTTCTCAACAAAAGTGACCATATTCTTATTTTTATCCAGCAAGATTGCCCTTTGTGATTCATTCAGGGCAACCAGTCCAATAATCCCGATGATTTGATCATCCGCTTTGATCGGTGTGCAAATTTCCGCAAGCTCATAGGTTCCAAACGCATCTACGGAGATGCCGTAGGTTTTATCATTCTGCGCATCCGCTATATTCTCGGTGTTTCCGGTACGAAGAACCCTTGCATAAAGATAATTACCATCAATTTCTCCGGCCTCTTCTTTTTCTCCGATTCTTTGCGTATAAACGGATGTCCCCCCCACTATAGTGAGCTGGTTGTCTACGATTTCAACCTCAACGCCAACTGCAATGGCAATGGCTTCTGCCACCTGCTGTACACTTGGTGCTATTTCCTTCAGTAAAGACATCTTTTCCCTCCTGGACTTCCCTAAAATATGCTTCCATATAATTATACCAGAAATTTTCCGTAAGCGGAACAAAATTGAGACAAATATCTTATTTTTAATACTGGGTTAATTCGTTTTAAGCAGGGCTTTAATCCTGTCGCTTAACATCTGCAGCGCTACGCTGTTGTAGCCCCCCTCAGGAATGATGATGTCTGCGTTTTTTTTACTCGGTTCCACAAATTCATCGTGCATCAATTTCACCGTTGTCAGGTACTGATTGATCACTGAATCAAGGCTTCTCCCTCTTTCTCTCACATCCCGAAGAATTCTCCGAATGATTCTGACGTCGGGATCTGTATCGATAAACACCTTGATATCGAATAGATCCAAAAGCTCTTTGTTTTCAAAAATCAGAATCCCCTCTACGATGATCACCTTTGTGGGATCCACTCTCACCGTTTCCGGCTTTCTGTTATAGCTCACAAAGTCATAGACAGGTCGCGCAATGGATTTCCCTTCCTTCAATTGTTTGATATGCTCCACCATCAGGCATGTCTCAAAGGAGTTCGGATGATCATAATTAAGCTTTTTCCTCTCCTCAAAGGGAAGATGGCTGTTCTCTCTGTAGTAAAAATCATGGCTCATTATTATGATTTCATCATTGAATTCTTTCTTGATCCGCTTGATCAGAGTCGTCTTTCCCGATCCCGTTCCACCTGCAATTCCTATGACAATGGTGCTCTTCATGCTATGCCTCTTTCTTTGTGATCGCTGACCCAAGCTTGAGCGAGCTTTTATCCAGTTCTAATATCATGTTATAAATCTCGTTTATTTTTTCCTGTGTCGAACCGTCAACAACTGCAAGCTGCGCGTTATACAAAACAGCCTCAAGCTCATCATGGATGATAGACAACCGGTTTCTGACTTCCATCAAATGGTCATCCGTCGCGATCTTATTTCTCATGTCATCAATTCGGAGCAGCAGGTCCGAATCCAGATTGTATTCCGACACATCTTCCACGACGGTGCAGTCATAGCCCAGGGCCTGCTTCACTGTGTATGCAAATCCCTTCTTGGAGTCTTCTTCCCCATGGACAAGGAATATTTTCTTGGGGGGCGATTTGAATGCAGACAGCCATTCCAGCAATCCGTCCCGGTCCGCATGGCCGGAAAAGCCTTCCAGATTATAGATTTCCGCATTGACATGTATTTTTTCGCCAAAGATGCTGACATCCTTATCTCCGTTGACGATGGATCTTCCCAGGGTACCTTCCGCCTGATACCCCACGAAGACAATACTGCACTTCGGATCCCACAGATGATGTTTCAGATGATGCTTGATTCTTCCCGCTTCACACATCCCGCTGGCAGAAATAATTATTTTGGGAACAGGATTGAAATTGAGGGCTTTTGATTCTTCACTGGTTCTTGTAAATACCAGATTTTTAAAATCAAGAGGATTATCTCCCTTTAAGATGCACTCTCTGGTTTCCGCATCGAATACCTGCGCATTTCTTTGGAATATTTCTGTGGCGCTCGTGGCAAGCGGGCTGTCGACATACACCATGATATTATCCAGCTCCTGCTTTAATTCTTCATGATGCTCATAAAACATATTCAATTCGTAGATGATTTCTTGTGTTCTTCCAACGGCAAAGGACGGGATCACAACGGTGCCTCCACGCCTGGCGGTCTTTAAAATGATATCTACGAATTGATCCAGGCTTGCCCGGTTTGATTCATGAACACGATCGCCGTAGGTGGTTTCCATGATCAGAAAATCCGCTTCTTCGATCGTTTCCGGATCTTTTAAGAGCGGTTTATTTTTTACTCCGAGGTCCCCAGAGAAAACAATTTTTGTAACGTGCTCATTTTCGGTGATCCACAGTTCAACGATAGAGGAGCCCAGAATATGGCCTGCGTCGCTGAATCGGACCCGTACATCGGGATTGATTTCATACAATTGGCCGTAAATTACCGGTTCCAGATATTTAATGGATTCTGCAGCATCCTGATAGGTATACAAGGGTTCCACAACAGGCTTTCCGGAACGTTCCGCCTTGCGGTTGGACCACTCAGCTTCCTTTTCATGAATGTAACCGCTGTCCTTCAGCATGATTTCAACCAGGTCTGCCGTTGCATCCGTACAATAAATTTTACCCGTATATCCGCGTTTTGTCAGCAGCGGAATTCTGCCGCTGTGATCAATGTGGGCATGGCTTAAAACCATAAAATCAATTTCCGAAGGAAGAAATCCAAACCCTCCTTCGTTCATCTCCTCCAGGGCTCTGCTTCCCTGAAACTGTCCGCAATCCAGCAGAATTTTATACTTATCCGTGGTAATAAGATGGCAGGTACCGGTAACAGACATCGCTGCTCCTAAAAATTTCACATTCATTTCAGATCCCCCTCTTATGTATCTTGCCATAATGATGTAAAAGACGGTAATGTTTACATATTTATTATACAACCTCCGGCCCGAAAACAAAACAGTAAAATATGACTGGCCGTTCAGCTTCCAATCCAAAAGCCCATGAAGGCAGCCGAGACACAAAGAACAGCTGATAATGCCATATACGAAAGCAGTGTTCCATAGCTGCCTTTTCTGAACAGTGTC
>JAQUYZ010000269.1 GCA_028691625.1 Eubacteriales bacterium | reverse complement strand
GTTTTTTTGATATACGGCTTCACCTCCACATCAAGGCCGGCAGAGGCCGACCGGAGACGATCCGCTACAGCCTGGGCGCCGTTGGCGAGACAACCTGTTCCGCAGCAGACGAGAACTTCTCTATTCATTGAGCAGCACCTCCTTTGCCTCGTCGATGATTTCTTTCGCCTGATCGATCTGGACGTTTCCGTGATACACCTTGTCGCAGATGACGACGGGCGCCATGGCGCAGGAACCCACGCAGTTGACGATTTCTATCGAAAAAAGACCGTCCGGCGTTGTTTCCCCTTCGTTGATTTTCAGAGCTCGCTTTATTTCTTCCAGTACATTGACGCTGCCGCGGATATGGCAGGCCGTGCCGTCGCACACCTTAATGATGCATTTGCCTTTCTTGTCCAGACTGAGCGCCTTATAAAACGTTGCAATGGAAAAAATCTCGGAAACGGGAACGCCGAGATGGCTTGAGATTGCCATTAGATGGTTGGGTGAGATATAACCGTATTCTTTTTGAACCTCCTGAAGCACGGCAAGAGAATACCTTTGTTCCGGAGGGTAGTGACTCAGGATTTCTTTGATATTTCTGGTTTGTTCAAGCTCCAACTGCATCACTTCCTTTCAAGCAGCAGAAATTGCAAATCTCATTCCGTTCATCCCCCGGCGATTCTTGGAAACAAGGAGACGACAGCTTCTTTGCCGATGACAGAATCCTTTCCGTTCAGGAAGTCGATGTTTCTGCCGTCAATGAGGAAGATCAGATCCGAATGGATCTCTTCCCCGTTATCGGTTAAGAGCGCTTTTTCGAGAGTGCGGCCATGGAGGCTGCTCAATTCCCGCAGCAGCTCAATGGCAGAAATAGGCCCAAGGAGGAGAGACTCCTCCTTGCGGCCCGCAAAATTTCTGAAATATGCGAAATACCTTACAACCATTTTATAATCCTAAATCCGTCAGTTTTTCTTTTGCCGGAACGCCCTCTGCATCCCAGCCTCTCAGCTGATAATATTCAGGAAGCATGACGTCCAGCTCGCAGACCTTGCCCTTGGCAGGGCCGGCCGGCATAGGAACGGTAAGGATTCTTGGAGGCAGGGTGTCATCCTTTTTGGTGAAGCCTTGACTCATATTAAACAGCTTTTCCATGTTCCAGATCCGGTCTCCGGCTTTCAGGATATCATCGTCGGACAAATCCCAGCCCGTGCAGGTTCTGAGCATGGCACCGATTTCCGGAAGGCCGATCCCAAAGGTGGTAAACAGGCAGAGTCCGGCGGAATCAACTGCTGCGGTAAGATCCTGGAAGATTTTCAGCATGTTGGCTTTTCCCTCCGTTACCAGTGGATCCAGTTTGACGGGGATGCCTAATATTTCAGGAGATACGAGATACCCTCTTACATGACAGCCGCCCCGATTGGAGGTTGCATACTCAAGACCCATGCCCTGAAGCGCTCTGCCGTCGTATGCAGGCATTTCCTGCTTTTTAACCGACATGGAAAGTTCCGGTGCGCCGTAGCTCTCCGCCAGACGATAGGAGCCCTGGGCGAGCTTTTCGCCGAAGCCTTCTCTGGCAGCGGTTTTCTTTGCAAATTCAACGATGCTTGCTGTGTTGCCGAAGACCAGGCTGCCGCCCATTTCTTCTGACTTAATCAGTCCCTTGTCAAAAAGCTCCATTGCACAGGCAAAGGTTGCGCCCAGGGTGATCGGGTCCATGCCGTATTCGTTGCAGAGGAAGTTGGTGTTGCAGATGGCCTCAAGGTCATTGATTCCGCAGGAAGCACCCAGGGCCCACGCCGCTTCGTATTCAGGACCTTCACCGGATGATTTATAAGGGCCTTCCTTGATTTTCGTAACACGGCCGCAGGCCATGGAACACCCAAAGCAGCCCTTGTTTCTGACAAGATATTTTTCCGCCAGCGTTTCACCGGAAATGTCGTCAGCGTCCTCGTAATAAGCGCCGTCCCTTGCATTTCTTACCGGAAGCCCCCCGGAAGCGTTGATGATATTCACAAGGATCTCGGTTCCGTAGGCGGCAAGGCCTCCTCCCGTAACCGGATTATCCTTGAGGGTTTGTCTTGCATCGGTGCAGGCGGCCAGGAAACCTGTCTTGTCGGCGACCTTGATTCCGCCTGTGCCCCGCACAACCACAGCCTTTAGGTTTTTGGAGCCCATGACTGCGCCCAGTCCGCCTCTGCCGGCAGCACGGTGCTTATCATTCATAATGGTGGCAAAGAGAACACCGTTTTCTCCTGCGGGGCCGATACAGCTGACCTTTGCATCGGGGTCGGTGGCAGCCACCAGCAAATCAGTGGCTTCAAATACGGTTTTACCCCATAGCTCTTCTGCAGAGCGGAGTTCCGCCTTTCCGTCATGGACATACAGGTATACCGGCTTTTCTGACTTTCCCTCAAAGATGACGCCGTCAAAACCGGCATATTTTAGCTCCGGACCGAAGTGACCGCCGGAATTGGCGCAGCCGATGGTTCCTGTCAGGGGAGCCTTCGTGATCCACATAAGCCTTCCGGCACTGGTAGCAAAGGTTCCGGTCAAGGGTCCTGTCATCAGGATCAGTTTGTTGTCCGGAGAAAAGACCTCCGCATCCTTGGCGACTTCATCCACATAGAGTTTCGTTCCCAGACCTCTGCCGCCTATGTATTTCTTAGCGAGCGATTCGCTGACGGGTTCTTCCTTGATCACCCCGCTGGTCAGATCAACCCGCAATAACTTTCCTAAAAAACCATACATCTCTTATTCCTCCTCTCCGAATACATCCCTGAATCGATCCGCAAGAACCTTTCTCTTGACCAGTGAGGAAGGATTTGCCTCCTGATACGCAATAGCGCCGGAAGGACAGAATTTTGCGCACTGCGGATCGCCTCCGCACAGATCACATTTGAAGACCGCTTTCCCGTCGAAGGCCATATTGCCGAGAGGGCAGGCGGAAATACACATTTTGCAGACGATGCATTTCTTCTGGTCAACGATCATTGCTCCGTTTTCATCCCTGTAGATCGCATTGACCGGGCAAACCTTCATACACGATGCTTCCTCACACTGGGTGCACATGATGGGAACACTGATCATCGCCTTATCATAGGAGATTACAGATACCGCTGACCGCTGTGGGTTAAATTCCTCCGCCCTATGAAAGGAACATATCAGCTCACAGGTTCGACAGCTTAAGCACTTTTCGGGCTTCAGTACCATCGTTTTACTCATCTTTTTTCGGTTGATTCTTGATCAACCTTCACCTCCGTTTCACAATTCGTATACTGCTCTAAGAACATGGAGGGCAGATATTGGCGGGCTTTGCGGCATAAAAAAAGCAAAGGCTAATATCACCCTCGTGATATCTCCTTTGCACAATGGCAGGTGATCAGATTACTCCGGTCGCCCTATCGTTTTCGCAGGCGTGTCGTCAGTACGAAAATCGGAGAAATAAGAGTCAGAAAACTTGGATTAATTTCACTATACGCTTCCATTTTTTAAAAGTCAATCTCACAGAGGAATACAGCCCCTAAAATCTTAATTGAAATACGCAATGTCTCAAATATGAAAATATACGCAGATTTGAGACCGTTATGGTGTTGAAATAATTGACAGAAGGAAAGCGGAAGAGGTATACTATAGTAAGATATGTGTCAGTAAAAAAAGCAGTACAAAAAGAATAAATGTCTCCGATTTCCACATGACAAAATTGCCGGTGGAAACGTTAGGGTAAAGAGAGTAATTTTTTTGCCTGCCAGTGTGCAAAGGAGAGAATTGTGCCGTCGGGTACTGTTCTTGACTTTGCTTTTTTTATACTGAAGATTGAGTATGAGAGAATAATGAGAGAAATTTTATTTTAAACCAGAAAGGCGGGAGCTCATGAAAAGATTAAAGTTTGCGAAAAGTAAGTGCATAGGCTGTCAATTATGCGCACAAGCTTGCTCGGCTATGCATGAGGGGGA
>JAQUYZ010000268.1 GCA_028691625.1 Eubacteriales bacterium | reverse complement strand
GAGAGGTGGCTTCCACTTTATTTCAACGATTTCGGCAATGAGAGTGAAAGCATCTCTCCAAAGGCCTTGAATGTGCCTGCCCAGATTTACGGAATCGACTCCTGACATCAACGCTTCTCCGAGGCGAACCTGGTTCACCCCAGGCGGAATGTCGTTCTCTTCAATTAACTTTGTCACTGAAGTGCCTCCTGCAGAAATAATCTGAATGGCATGATGATATTTCATATCGATTCTGTTTGCCATATCCACCAACACAGAAAGGTTTTTACAGGTCGGAACTACGCCTCCATAGCACCCCAGGTTTGTGCCCAGGCCAAAAAAGTCAATCTGTTGACATTTTAATATTTCCGGAACGATTTCCTCCATCTTATCCGGCCATATCCCTTCCCGCAAATCTCCGACGTCGACCATCAACATGACACCATGCTTTTTATCCAGTTTCGAGGCTGCCCGGTCTAAAAGCCTGATTGTGTTGATTTCACTGTTCACACTCATATCGGCATGGGCAGCGATTCTGTAAGCCTGACTGGGCATCGGAATTCTTAAAAGCATAAAAGGAGCATGAATGCCGTTTCGCTTTAGTTTGATAATATTCTCTATTCTTGAATCGGCAAATTCCGCGATTCCGCCTTCGCAGAATGCTTTTGTTATATGAGGATCCGCAGAAAAACTTTTCGTTACACCCATAACGGAAATCCCTTTCGCGCCGCAGAGGGTAACCATTGTCTGTGCATTCTCACGCAGTTTGTTTAAGTTTATTTGAAGCCGGGGGTTACAGGTTTTCAAAAGACCAGCCTCCTTCCAAACAATTATTCTGCACCGACTACAACTTCTCCCAATGCATTGACACCGATTACTTTTTCTTTGTTTTCGCGTAGTGCTTTTAAATAGTGAAGAGTCTCTTTTTCAAACTTTTCGCCGGGACAGACCAGCGGAATACCGGGCGGATATGGAATCACACTGGAAGCGCAAATCAAACCCTCAGCCTCCAGCAGCGGAACCCGGATTTTATTCTTTGGTATTTCATATAGTCTGGATTTTTTATATGTCAGTAATTGTGTGGGTCCATTTTCCAGTTTTATCCCGGCTTTTTCCGTGAGCAGGTTGTTTTTATGGTCTTCACTGATTTCCCTCAGTGCGTTTAAAAGAGTTTCGATATCTGCCCTGGAATTGCCGATTCCGGTCATGCACATCACCAGGTCCCCGGTATAAAGCTCAATAAAAATGTGATACTTCAGGAGCATAGTTTCCAGCTCGTCACCCGAAATTCCGAGTTTGCCCAAACTGAAATTGATTTTAGTCCAATCCATGCCCGGCACTTTTCCGATGAATTCCAGGCATTCAATCTTTTTTGCTTCTTCATAGAAATACTGTAAATGATCCGCCCACTCCCTCATCAACTCATGCCCGTGGGCTTTCAGAATTGCCGCATTGATGTCCAGAGAAGCCATCAGAAGATAGGAAGGACTTGTACTTTCGATACACTGAAGCTTATCCTCTATCACATAAGGAGATACTCTGTCGGTATTGATGTTAAGAACAGCACTCTGCGTATAGGAAGCCAGCGTCTTATGGATACTGTTAATTACAATATCAGCACCTGATTCCTCAGCCGATTTGGGCAAGCCCTGCACTCCGAACCTGCTGAACATCTTCAGATGTGCACCGTGGGCCTGATCCACAATTAATACTTTATCATATCTGTGAACAATTTCGGCAATGGCTTCAATATCGGAACAAATACCATAGTAGTTCGGACTCGGAAGAATAACCGCTTCGGCATCGAGATTATTTTTTAACAATGCCTCAATCTCTTCCGGAGGGATTGCTCCCGAAATCCCGTACTCCCGGATCAGCCCGGGATAAGCGTAGAGGGGCTGAATGTCCGTCAATGTCAGCGCATTAAAGACCGATTTATGACAATTTCTGGCCATAATCAATTTTTTGCCTTTTGGAACTGAAGCCAAAATTGCTGCAATGATTCCCCCGCTCGTACCGTTAATAAGCAGATACGACTTTTTTGAATCATAAAGTTCTGCGTAGTTATCCTGGGCTTCCTGTAAGATACCTTCGGTCTGGAACAAATTATCCGCTCCGATTATCTCCGTAATATCGCAGTCCATGTAGTGCTCCAGGAATTCGTTAAAGCCGTATCTTTTGTATAGTGCGGATCCTTTGTGGCCAGGCATATGAAATGAAATGGGATTGACCCTGGCATGATCGACTAAAAAGTCTTGAATCGGTGTCTTTAAGCGCATTATTTTTATTTACCTCCTTTACCGCTGAAGCTTCAGCCCTTTCCGTGCTTCTCTTTCTGCTTTGTCCAGGGGAAGCTGTTCATTGAAGTATTCCTTTTTCAACCGGGCGACCGTTCCTCCGAGTGCCAGTAGACCGATCAGATTCGGTATCATCATCAACCCGTTGGTAGTATCCGCCAAATCCCATACGAAGCCCAGCGTGCTGACAGATCCGACAAGAATCATGATCAGCCACAGAACTTTTACAAGAAATTTACTTTTTTCGCCGAAGAAGAATTCCATTGCTTTTTCTGCATAATAATACCATGTAATTAGACAAGAATATCCAAACAGCAATACGGCACCCAAAACGATGAGATCACCAAAGCCTCCGGGAAGCATTTGATCGAATGCAGCCATAGTGAGTGCAGAGCCGGAGAGACTCTCACCGACATTCCATAGGCCTGAAAGTACAATTGTTAACCCTGTCACAGAGCAAACCAGAAGCGTATCAATGCAAAGCTCGATCGGAGCCCATACGGCTTGCTGGCAGGGATGCTCAACTCTGGCACTTGCATGCACGATTGCACCCGAACCCAAGCCGGCTTCATTGGAAAAGATCCCTCGTGCCATTCCATATCGCATTGCTACCCAAACAGAAGCACCCGCGGCACCGCCTAATCCCGACTGCGGTTGGAAAGCTGCTTCGATAATTTGCCCCAATGCGGAAGGGACTTGCGGCAAATGCAGAAATATAATCACGAGTCCGCAAAGAATATAAGCTGCGCCCATAAAAGGGGCAATGATTTCGCATACCCTACCGATGCTCTTAATTCCGCCGATAATCACAATGCCTGTCAATACTGCTAAAATGATTCCAATCACAATCGGAGGCACATCAATTATTTCCATAAAGGCGGTCGTGATCGTGTTAGTATCGACTACAGCGGAAATAACAAACGCGGCAGGGATCGTAACGATTGCGAAGATGATTCCCAGCCACTTCTGTCCCATTCCGTCTCTCAGATAATACATAGGGCCGCCGGACATATTGCCGTCCTTGTCAACAACTCGGTATTTGATTCCTAGTGTAATTTCAGAAAACTTGGTTGCCATACCAATCAACGCAGCGACCCACATCCAGAATAATGCACCGGGGCCGCCCATTACAAGTGCAGTTGCCACACCTGCTACGTTTCCTGATCCCACTACCGCAGCCACTGCAGTCATTGCAGCCTGAAACGAGGTGATATCACCTTCCCCTTTTTGCCGCGCTTCTTCTCTGTATTTTTTCGAGAAAGCCCTGCCCAAAGTTCTGTTTACGATAAATCTGATGTGTGTAAATTGCGGGAATCCCAGCCTGATCCCCAGATAAATACCCGTTCCGATAAGAAGAATAATTCCCGGCGGCCCCCAAATGAAACCGTTTAGCATGCCGTTCAAATTTAAAATACCATCCATACTTTCCCTCCTAATTTTACTTTTTCATTTTAATACAGGCAGATTTCTTCTTGTTTCTTCGCCGATCCAGGCAAGCCATTACTTGTAAATATGTTTTGCATATTTTATGCCAATGCCGATTGTTTCAATATTGCTGTAAATTTGGAGAAAAAAATTGTGTTTCGACATAAAAATGGTGCAGAAAATTTTGCGCGCGGCAAAAAATCTTGCATCCTGCAAAAAATTTTGCCGGCATGCCTTA
>JAQUYZ010000267.1 GCA_028691625.1 Eubacteriales bacterium | reverse complement strand
GTAATAATCTTCCTTTATCATTTCGATCACTTTTTCTGTAACGAGATATGCGCTCATTTCGGGCTGCAGATCGTAGGTGGCTACTTTAGGAGAAGGGATCAGAATGCGATCCTCTCCGTTATTCGGTGTTTCCACTCCGCCGTTGAAGAAGAAGGTCACATGCGCATACTTTTCCGTTTCTGCGATCCGAAGCTGCTTCAGCTCCAGCCGGGACAGATATTCACCCAGCGTATTTTCCAGGGACTGAGGCGGGAAGGCGACAAATACATTAGGCATTTCCGCATCGTACTGCGTCATACAGACATAGCACAGATTGTTAATTTCCTTCGTTCTGTTAAAACCATTGAATTTTGGATCCACGAAGCATCTCGTAATTTCTCTTGCTCTGTCGGGCCGAAAATTGAACATGATGATGGAATCGTTATCCTGCACGGTAATTGCTTCGCCATTCTCCTTACAGATGAGAGTCGGAAGGACAAACTCGTCATTCTGTCCTTTTTCGTAGGAATTTTCCAGTGCCGTAGCAGCGCTCCCGGCTTTTTCTCCTACACCAAGAGTCATGGCATCGTAGAATTTCTGCACGCGTTCCCATCGGTTATCCCGATCCATGCCGTAATATCTGCCGGAAATCAGTACGATCTGACCAAGACCGGCTTTGCCCAGGTATTCCTCCAGCATTTCGAAGTAGAGGCCTGCGCTCCGGGGAGGTACGTCTCTTCCGTCGAGCAAAGCGTGGATATAGAGTTTTTTAATGCCTTTTTCCTTCGCCATATCAACAAGGGCATACAGGTGGGTCAAATGACTGTGCACGCCGCCGTCGGATACCAGTCCAAGCAGATGCAGGGCGGAATTGCTGGCCAATGCGTGATCCATTGCCTTTTCCAAAGCTGTATTATGAAAGAATAAGCCGTCTTTGATTTCTTTCGTGATTTTCGTGAGCTCTTGATAAACAATACGCCCGGCTCCCATGTTGAGATGCCCGACCTCGGAATTCCCCATCTGTCCTTCGGGAAGACCCACGTCCATTCCGCTGGAGCCGATGGTGGTGTTGGGATATCGTTTGAACAGCGCATCGATATTTTTTTTATTCGCTTGTTTTATTGCATTTCCACGACATTCGGCGCTTACGCCGTAACCGTCAAGAATCATGAGTAAATTAGGTCTTGCACGTAACTTCATAAAAATCTCCTTAAAAATTCTCCAACACTTCTCCATGAAGTGATACTTTTGATATTATACCAAAATTAAAAAATAAAATATATAGCATGTTCAAAAATTTTGGTATAATAGAAGGGAGTCGAAAATGCAGGCATTTTTTGGAGGGGTTATGAGTAAGAAAACATTTTTAAGGGGAGCAGCGGTTTTAGGGGTAGCAGGATTATTGGTGCAGGTAATGGGGGCGATTTTTCGGATTCCCCTTGGGAATATTATAGGGGATGAGGGTATGGGATACTATCAAACCGCATATCCGATTTATGTGTTTCTTCTGGTTTTTTCGACAAACGGAGCGCCTGCAGCTATTTCCAAGATGACCTCAGAACGGGTTGCATTGGGTCATCACTCAGAAGCCCACCGGGTCTTCCGGCTTTCCTTTATTCTAATGTTAGCATTAGGCATTGCTGCCTCTTCGATATTTTTCTTTGGTGCGGAATACATCGTGAATGCGTTGAAGAATCCGGGGGCTTATTATGCGATGGTCACGATCGCTCCCGCATTGCTGTTTGTTCCCATCATGGCTGTTTTCCGCGGATATTTTCAGGGCTTGCAGCAAATGGAACCGACTGCGGTATCCCAGCTCGTGGAGCAGGCTGTCAGAGTGGCGGTCGGCTTGACACTGGCCGTTGTTCTGGTTCCGAAGGGAATCGAATATGCCGCTGCCGGTGCAACAATCGGGACAAGCATCGGGCCCATTGCCGGAGTAATCATGCTTGTCATCATCTACCTCATCAGGAGAAATAAACTGCATCAGGAAATTGAAAAGAATCGGGAAGCGGAGAAGGAAAGCGCAGGAAAAATTCTTGGAACCCTTGCCGCTATTGCAATTCCAATCACCATTGGTGTATCCATTATGCCGATTATGAATATCGTCGACGTTGCCATCGTTATGCGCCGGCTGCAGGATGTCGGCTTCAGCCCGGAAGATGCGAATGCCCTTTACGGACAGTTGACCGGTATGGCCGGACCTGTCATCAATATCCCAATGGCACTTGCCCTTAGTATCGCACTGAGCATTGTCCCCGCCATCGCGGCTGCGAACAGTGTACGGGATTTGGATTTTTTAAACATGAATGTACGGCTGGGCTTGCGCACGGCGATGATCATCGGTGTGCCTTGCACCTTTGGTTTGATGGCGTTAGCGGAACCAATCATGCTTTTGATCTATCCGCTGCAGGCGGAAAGCGCATCCAGTGCTGCCCCATGTCTCTTTATCCTGTCTATCGGCATCATATTCTTATGTGTGGCGCAGACTATGGCCGGAATCCTTCAGGGACTGGGCCGGCCCTATGTGGCGGTGGCATCTCTTGGCGTCGGCGTCGCGGTAAAGGCGGCTGCAACCTATCTCTTAACGGGCATTCCGGAGCTTGATGTGCAGGGTGCCGCCATTGGCAGCTCCTTATCTTTCGCGGTGATCGGAATTTTAAATTTTATCGCGGTGAAACAATATACAGGAACAAAATTTGATGTAAAATTATCGGTCTGGAAACCGCTGCTTGCAGGAGTTCTGATGAGTATCGCAGTATTGGCGGTTTATTACCTTTGCAGAAATATCATCGGAAACAGTCTGTCGGCAGCGTTGGCGGTCTGTGTCGGAGCAGCAGCTTACGGGATTATGCTGCTGAAGACGAAGGCTATCGAAGCACATGAAATCAAACTGCTTCCGAAAGGCGAGAAGCTGGAGCGGCTTTTAACGAAACTTAAATTGATATAATTCCAATCACAGATGCGGGTGGGTAAAATGAAGTGGACAAAGGAACAACAGGAAGCAATCGATATCAGAGAAAAAAATATTCTTGTTTCTGCTGCGGCAGGCTCGGGAAAAACGGCGGTTCTTGTTGAGAGAATCAAGCAGCTCATCCTTCGGGACCAGGTTCCTCTCGACCGTATGCTGATCGTAACCTTCAGCAATGCTGCCGCATCGGAAATGCGGGAAAAGATCGTTGCTGCGATTTCCCGTGAACTGGAGGGATCGACAAAGAACACAGCCTTTCTGCGGGAGCAGCTCAATCTCATTCACAGAGCCAACATCAGCACCTTCCATGCGTTTTCCATGGAGGTCATCCGGCGTTATTTCTATCTGATCGATATGGAACCGAATTTTAAAATATGCGATGAAGCTCAGAAAACGATTCTGCAAGCAGACGCGATGGAGGAGCTTTTCGGCAACCTGTTCGAATCCTGCAGTCAGGATTTTATTGATTTTTTGAGTAAATTTGCCATAACGAAAAATGATAATGCTGTCAAGGATATGATCTATGAAGTACACAACTTCGTCCAGAGCATCCCTGATTCTTTCCTTTGGCTGCGGGAGCGCGCGGAGGAGCTGGCCTGTCCGAAGGAAGCCTTTGAGGGCAGTGCAGCGTTTCGCGAGATCAAAGAGGAAACCGTCAGAAGCCTTGCTCTTGCAGAAGACTGTTTTTTGAAGGCAGGTGAACTGCTGGAGGACCATGGTCTTTCCGGTCTGGTTTCGAAATGGAAGCTTGAATTGGAAGCGTTGGAAGCTTTGCGGCGCGGATTCGAGCGTCTGTCCTTTGACGAATTCGGCAAATTGATAAGGGAAGTGAAATTTCAGACCTACGCTGTCGCCAAAGCGGAGAAGGAGTCCTATGAGGAGATAAAGGAAGCAGTTGCTTTTCTTCGAGATCAGGGGAAAAGCATGATCAGAAAGCTGGCGGCGCAATATTTCAGCCGGCCATTGTCGTCTTACGCAGAGGATCTGAACAGAA
>JAQUYZ010000266.1 GCA_028691625.1 Eubacteriales bacterium | reverse complement strand
TTAAATATCTCATTTGTTATTATATAGATATTCCAACCATCTGTCCACTAAAATTTTGAAAAAACTAAGAATTGTCTGAAAAATATCCGTATATTTATCTTTTCATTAATGGCAATATAAAGTATAATAAATTTAATGTGTGCATTCGTTTCAAATGACTTTGATGGAGGAAAAATAATGAGAAAATTTCTTGAGAATTGGAATTATAAAAAGCATGCAGCTGCCATAAGCGGTGTTTATTTGTGTGTTGCATTGGTCGGCAATGCTTTCCTTGGCAAAAAGGTCCCAAAGGATGAAACGTCCCTGAATCCTGTCAATGTTTGCAGGCATATGACCACGAAACAATGGATTTTCAACGGGATTCTGACTGGTTTGTACAGCATCGATATGAGTTTAACTTATTGTGTCATCAATCATTTTAAGAAACAGTTTAAATAGTGTGATTCGCTTTCAATTATAGGAAACAGCCGTGAACAGCACTTTTGTGCTGTTTTTATTCAAGAGGTAAATATCAGAAAGGTATCCATGCTTGGTTATATCAAACCGGACAAGCCGGAACTCAAGATTAAAGAATTTGAAATTTACAGCGGCTATTACTGCGGCATCTGCAAATCAATCTCCAAACGTTACGGCCAGCGTCCCAGACTGGCCTTGAACTATGCCTCGGTCTTCTTGGCAATCCTGCTTGCCGGAATCAATCCGGCCGGGGAGCATATTGAAATTCAGCGTTGCTTCGTTCATCCGGCAAAGAAAAGAACCATTATTTATGATAGCCCGGAGATCGATTATGCGGCAGACATCCTGCTTCTACTGGCATATTATAAGCTGAGAGATGATTATCAGGACGAGGGCAGTAAAAGGGCAGCCATCGGCTCTGCAATAATGAAGAGAACCTTAAATAGACTGAAGGTAACGGTGCCTGAAAAGTGTACCTATGTCGGAGACCGATTAGCGGAATTGTCGAATCTGGAGAAAGAAAAATGCCCCTCCATTGATCGGTCGGCAGAACCTTTTGCCAAGCTGATGGAAGAAGTATTCGACTATCCCAACTGGAAAAGAGAAAATAACGGCGAAGTGTTGTCAGAGATTTTTCGCAGGATCGGCTATCATTTGGGGAAATGGATCTATCTCATCGATGCCTATGATGATATCGAAGACAATTTCATGAGAAGCTCCTTTAATCCACTGCTGATACAGTTTGAATATGATCCGAAAAAAGAAACAACACAGGAGTTTAAAGAACGGATCCGGGAACGAACAGAAAGAAACCTGGTGCTGTATCTCGCTGAGATCGCGAAGAGCTGCAGTGCCTTAAAAATTGAAAAAAACCAGGGTCTGATTGAAAATATAGTATATTTCGGTCTCATGAGAAAGACGGAAGAGATTGTAAAGAAAGGAAAAGGAGAAAATGCAGAACCCATATGAAGTACTAGGAATTAAAGAAGGGGCAAGCCAGGATGAGATCAAGGCTGCTTACAGAGAGCAGGTAAAGAAATATCATCCTGACAAGCATCAGGACAACCCTCTCGCGGATCTTGCCGAAGAAAAGCTTCAGGAGATTAATGAAGCTTATGAATATTTGACAAAAAATAGTGGGAAAGGCGTTTATGAAAGCTTTTCAGGAGGAGGGAGAAAGGCTGGTGCTCAGTCACAAAGTCCTGAATTTATTGAAGTCAGGAGGATGATTGACAAGGGCAATCTCCCGGGTGCGGAAGCCGCGTTAACAAGAATCAAAATCAAAAATGCAGAATGGTTCTTTCTCAGTGGAATGATTTCTCTTAGGAAAGGCTGGTATGATGAAGCTGTCAACCAGGTACAGACCGCAATGTCCATGGATCCTTCAAATATGGAATACAGAAATGCTATGAACAGTATAATGGCATCAGGGACTGGATACAGAACCTCTGCTTATGGCAGAGGGTATACCAACAATGACGACTTGTGCAGAATGCTGCAATGCTATTGCTGTGCCGACGCGTTGTGTGACTGTATCTAAACTACCGTATTGAAGGAGTAGATGAGAATCAATGGGAGATTTCAAAACAAAGAAAATCGCAACAGGCGGAGTGTTATTGGCTTTATCCATAGCCACGCTGTTTGGAGCTACGATTGTTCCGGGGATTGAGCTTACCTTGTATGCGCTCAGTTCAGTCTATGTTACGGTCGTCATCCTTGAGTTTACTGTGAATTCGGGATGGCTCTTCTATTTTGCATCTGTCATGCTGACCTTTGTTCTTATTCCAAATAAAGCCGGGTTGATCCCTTATACGCTTTTTTTCGGGATCTACGCTATGATAAAGTATTATATTGAAAACTTCAGGAAGATTCCGAAGATCTTCGATATCATTCTGAAGCTTGTATTCTGCAATTTTGTGTTTGTAATGGGCTTCCTCTTTTTCGGAGAGGCATTTACAGGTGCAATTCATATCCCGGACGCTGCCTTGCCTGTTATTATACTCGGTGCCCAGGTATTCTTCCTGGCCTATGATTATATTTTGACCCTCATGATCGGGTTCTATCTCAAACAGCGTCCAAAAGCATAATAGTACTAGTCATATTTTTCTCTCACGCTTAATAAACTTAGCTATAGGAAGGTTTATCCCAAAGCTGGCCGAGAAAAGAGGGAGAATATGAAAAGACGTAACCGTTATCCCAGAAGGGATTCAAGAACCGGCTTTTCTGTATTTATTATTGTGATTATACTGGCTGTTGCTGCCGGCTACGCCGGAACGAAATATATTATATTTCCATATTTACTTGGAAATAATCCGGCAGATAGCACCGGGGAACAGACAACGGAACACAATACATCGACGGATTCAGCCGTTGACGTGATTTCAAGTTCACCAAGCATCATCATTGATCAGCAGAATCTAAAGAATGACAACCCGGATGCCGTGGGAAACAACGGAAATACCAATGTGATAACCAGCGAGAAGGGGCCGTTCTGCGTTCAATTTGGAAGCTTTTCAGCAAAGAATGGTGCTGATGCGTTGTCAACTGAATTGTCCGGAAAAGGAATTTATTCCTACATCTATGAAAGCGGAGGAAGCTACAAAGTACTGGGACTTCCTTATACTACAGAAGAAAAGGCACAGGAAGCGGCCTCAGTGGTATCTGCTGTTGTATCAGATGTTTTTGTAGTGAATCTGTCAAATTTGATTCCCTGAACCCTGTTAAGATTTAGAAAGGCTGCAGCATGATCCCATTATCGACAAGGATGAGACCCGATACGATTGATGAATTTGTCGGACAGAGACATTTTATGTACAAGGAGTCCCTGCTTTACAATGCAATTAAAAACAAGACCTTCGACTCTGCGATTTTTTTCGGTCCGTCAGGCACCGGCAAAACAACGTTGGCAAGGCTTATTGCCAGAGAGATGGATGCCGACTTTTACGAACTCAATGCATCCACCACAGGGATCAAGGAATTAAAGGACATTCTGGATAAGGCAAAATTGAAGTTCTTCGGACTGCAGAAGGAAACCACCTATGTCTATGTAGACGAATTTCATCGCTGGAACAAACTGCAGCAGGACTCCTTGCTCAAAGCACTGGAGGAAGGTGTCATCCGGTTCATAGGGAGTACGACGGAAAATCCTTATTTTGCAGTGAATAACGCCATTCTGAGCAGGGTGGGATCTGTGTATGAATTTAAACGTCTTGATAAGGACGATATTTATAAAATATTAATCAGCGCGCTGAATGATGCCGAAAGAGGCCTTGGTAAACAGAGACCGGACTGGGATGAGGACGCGATCCTCATGCTGGCGGATTTAAGCAGCGGTGACGCCAGGATTGCGTTGGATACCCTTGGTTTTATCTGTGAGAATCTGAAAAAAAGCCGCAGGATTGATAAGGCGATCATCGGAGAGGCAATGCAGCGGCAGACAACTTTTTATGACCGCAGCGAGGACAAGTACAATCTACTGTCAGCTCTACAGAAATC
>JAQUYZ010000265.1 GCA_028691625.1 Eubacteriales bacterium | reverse complement strand
GCGGTTCTGACCAGTGCAGCATTCAGTCAGATTCCGGTCGTGGGATCGGTCGTTTTGACCTTCGGACTGATTACCTTCGCTTTTTCCACCATTCTGGGCTGGTCCTATTACGGGGAGCGCGGTGCGGAATATCTTCTGGGTAAGCCGGTCATCATTCCGTATAAAGTGGTGTATGTTGCGATCACATTCATCGGCGCGATCATGAGTCTCGCAACCGTATGGAACATTGCAGATGCATTGAATGCGCTCATGGCGATCCCGAACCTGATCTGTATTTTGATGCTGAGCGGCTTGATCGCAAAAGAAACGAAATATTATCTGACGGATGACAATATTGAAAAGATTGATGAGACACCGATTCCGTTTATTGATAATAAACGGAAAAAATAGTTGATTATTATCCCAATTCGTTGGTATAATAATACATGTTATAGAAAATATCAATTGATATTTAAAAATTGAATGAAGCAACGATTTGAATAAAACTGGATGAAAGCTGCGGGAGAGATTGCTGATCAGCAACACCGAAGGAATAAGCATTGATTTTGCCACGAATCATGCGATGATCTCAGGTAAAGAGGACCGTAGCCGGACAGAACTCTGGAAAGCGCAGGCACCGAAGGGGCAACTCCATCCTATGGAAGAATCTCTCAGGTTAATAACAGAGCAGAAAGGCGGTAATTCTTTCTGTTCTGTTTTTGTTTTTTTTGCAGTAGAAATAAAGGAGTGAAATGATGAAAGTATACGACCTGATTATTATTGGAGCGGGGCCTGCGGGACTTTCTGCAGGCATTTATGCCGGAAGGGCTATGCTTGATACACTGATCATCGAACAGGGTCAGGACGGCGGGCAAATACTGCAGACAGCCGAAATTGAAAACTATCCCGGCTCGGAGCTGGAAGAAAGCGGTGCGACGCTCGTTGACAGGATGACGGCGCAGGTAACGAAGTTTGGAATCGAAAAGATATACGACACAGTAAAGGAAGTTTCTCTCGAGGGCAGGATCAAGACGATCGCCTGTGAACGGGGAAGCTACCAGGCTAAAACACTCATCATTGCAGGCGGAGCGACCGCAAAACCCATTGGCTGTATCGGTGAGGAGGAGTTTCTCGGAAGAGGAATTTCACACTGCGGAACCTGTGACGGACCTTTCTTCAGAGGGCTGGAGGTATATGTGGTCGGCGGGGGAGACGCCGCTTTGGAAGAGGCCATGTATCTCACGAAGTTTGCGAAAAAGGTCACTATTCTTCACCGCAGAAGAATTCTGAGAGCGGCAAAATCCATACAGGAGAAGGCGTTCAAAAATGAAAAGATCGATTTTATGTACCATACGGTCATTAAGGAGGTCAGAGGAGACGGCCTGCTTGAATCCATGACCGTGACAAACGTGAAGGACGGAAGCGAAACGGAGATCAAAGCAAATCCCGACGACGGGACCTTCGGCATCTTTGTTTTCATTGGCTACAACCCGGCGACGGAGATCTATCAGGGGAAACTGAATCTCAATGAGAAAGGATACATCATTACCGATGCAGATATGAAAACCAATGTGGAAGGCGTATTTGCCGCCGGTGATATCAGAGAAAAAAGCCTGCGGCAGGTGATTACCGCAGCAGCGGACGGCGCGATTGCCGCAGTGCAGGCAGGGAAATATATTGAAGAAATTGAGGAAACCGTTTAAAAGGGAGAGGAGAATTACTATGGATTTTAAGCAAATCGAGGCATTTGTATCAGTAGTTGACAACAAGAGCTTTTCGAAGGCAGCGGATGTATGTTTTCTGACACAGCCGACAATCAGCGCCAGAATCTCTTCGCTGGAAAAGGAGCTGGGCGTCAGGCTGATCGACAGAACGGGAAGGGAAGCCTTTTTAACCGATTACGGCAAAGTCTTCTACAAATATGCGGCTGAAATGCTGGATACCAGAAACAGAGCGGCGGATTCCATACAGGGTTTATCCAAAGAAATCAGCGGCATGATCGCAACACAGATTGCATAAGATAGAATTCAGAGCATGAGAGGAGTGGCGCCAGCCACTTTTCTTTGCGTAAAAAGGGTTTCCTGATGCGTTGAACATCTGACGCCTTATTGAAACGCACAGATGAAAGAAAAATTTCTATAGTCGAAATTTTTCAGCTTATGCGTTATAATATTTCTGTTGGCTGCGTCTGTCAAGGAAGTGCGATACAGCCAAGAGATATGAGAAAGTGGAGAATAACATGAAAAAGTATGATATTATAATCGTCGGAGCCGGAGCTAGCGGGGTCTTTATGTCCTATGAGCTGACCAAGCTTCCCAATCAAGCCAAGGTGCTTATGATTGACAAGGGTGCGGGATTGGAGAAGAGAATCTGCCCGATCAAAAGCGGTAAAGTGCAGAATTGCATCCGCTGCGTGCCTTGCCATATCATGAATGGTTATGGCGGAGCGGGAACCCTTTCGGACGGGAAGTACAATATCACGACCCAGTTTGGCGGCGACCTTCATAATTATGTAGGGACAGAAGAGGCGCTGGAGCTGATGGAATACGTTGACCATGTACTGTGCGGTATGGGCGGAGAAGACGCCAAGCTTTATACCACAGCCAACTCGGAGCTCAAAACGCTGGCCTTGAGAAATAACCTGCACTTGCTGGATGCAAAGGTAAGACATCTGGGAACCGACAGAAACGTAAAGATTCTGGAAAGAATCTTCGAGTATACGAAAGACAGAATTGATACCGAATTCAACACCCAGGTCATGGATGTGGAAAAGATAGAGGGCGGCTTCCGCATAGTCACCGACAAGAATGAGGAATATGAGTGCAAGGATCTGGTTTTGGCCACAGGCCGTTCAGGGTCCAAATGGATTTCAAGCATCTGCGATAAATTCGGCATTGACCTGAAGAAAAACAGAGTGGATATCGGCGTTCGTGTTGAGCTTCCGGCGGAGATATTCAAACATATCACCGATGATGTTTATGAAAGCAAAATCGTATATAAAACGGACAAGTACAACGATATGGTGAGGACCTTCTGTATGAATCCTTACGGCGAGGTGGTAGCGGAAAACACCAGCGGAATCGTAACGGTAAACGGTCACAGCTATGCGGACCCCGACCTGAGAACAGAGAACACCAACTTTGCACTCCTGGTGTCCAACCAGTTCACCGAACCGTTCAAGGACAGCAATGAATACGGAGAATCCATCGCAAGACTCAGCAATATGCTGGGCGGCGGCGTGCTGCTGCAGCGATTCGGGGATCTGGTCAAGGGAAGAAGGAGCAGCGCGCGACGGATGGAAAAATGCTTTACCAGGCCGACCCTGAAAGCGACGCCGGGCGACTTAAGCCTGGTCATCCCGAAGCGACAGCTGGACAATATCATCGAAATGATCTACGCCCTGGATAAGATCGCGCCGGGAACCGCCAACGAGGATACCCTCCTCTACGGTGTGGAGGTCAAATTCTACAATTCCAAGGTCCAGGTGGATCAAAACCTTGAAACGAAGGTGAAGGGGCTTTACGCACTGGGCGACGGCTCCGGAGTGACCCATTCTCTGTCTCAGGCATCGGCCAGCGGTGTTCTGGCGGCAAGAACTCTGATTGAAAAGTATAAATAAGCCCGGCTGCAGGCCTAGCAACAAGAGGAAAATAATCCGGACGGTGCGGTTTTCCCCACCGTCCATAATTTTCTGGTTTTTTTACAGGAGAATTTCCGTTTAGACCTTGACATTATAACGGTTTTATAGTATTTTATTAAGGTGTCATGCAGGCATGGCGGAATTGGCAGACGCGCACGGTTCAGGTCCGTGTGAAGGTTCCTTCATGGAGGTTCGAGTCCTCTTGCCTGCACCATAAACCCTAGAAATTCAATGTTTCTAGGGTTTTTTATTTTGTAAAAATTGATGAAAACCACAAAATCACTTCACACGGTCTTTTAACCAAAATCAAGCGAACCGTGTGTAGTTGAAAGGTGGTTATTTTTATGAAAAAAATTAAGATG
>JAQUYZ010000264.1 GCA_028691625.1 Eubacteriales bacterium | reverse complement strand
ATACGGAAGCGCTGAAGCCCTATAATGAAGACGGGTCGGAACAGATTATTCCAAATCCGGAGGATCGGCTGAGGCTTCAGGAAAAGGGAATTTCCCTTATTGAAAATAATTTTACCGAGATAAGAAAAGGATATATCCGACATGATGCCGATCGTATCGCAAGTGTGGTTTACGGACTGATTTGCGATTAGATATTTGCTCGCAGATTTTCTGCGAATTTATTTATTCTAAAGGAGAACAAACAAATGGAAAAATTAATTATTTCTGCCGCGATATGCGGAGCGGAGGTTACAAAGGAGCATAACCCGGCCGTCCCATATACTGTGGAGGAAATCGTCAGAGAAGCAAAGTCCGCCTATGATGCAGGAGCCGCCGTCATCCATCTGCATGTCAGAGAAGACGACGGTACCCCTACACAGAGCAAGGACCGTTTTCAGGTCGTTATGGATGCAATCCTGAAGGAATGCCCGGATGTTATCATTCAGCCTTCCACCGGAGGTGCAGTCGGAATGACGGATCTGGAAAGGCTCCAATCCACAGAGGTCGTGCCGACGCCTGAATTTGCAACCCTGGATTGCGGTACTCTGAATTTTGGCGGAGATGAGATTTTTATCAACACCGATAATACGATCTTTAATTTTGCAAAGATCATGAAGGAAAGAGGGATCAAACCCGAGCTGGAGGTTTTCGACAAGGGAATGATCGACATCGCCATGAAAGCCCACAGAAAGGGATTGCTGGTTGACCCCCTCCATTTTGATTTTGTGCTTGGCGTTCAGATGACTGCGACACTGCGTGACCTGGTCTTCATGGCTGGAAGCATTCCTGCAGGCAGCACCTGGACAGCGGCCGGTATCGGCAGAAGCGAATTTGAAATCGCGGCTGCAACGATTATCATGGGCGGACATGTGAGAGTCGGCTTTGAAGATAATCTTTATATTGAAAAGGGTGTCCTTGCCAAGAGTAACGGTGAGCTCGTCGAGAAGGTAGTCAAGCTTGCGAAGCTGTTGGGAAGAAAGATTGCAACTCCTTCGGAAGCGAGAGAAATTCTGAGTATCAGCAAATAACATAAACAGTTTTGACTCACACGCCGCGCCACGCCCGGATTATTGGAGGCTGATATGTCTTTTTCCGCAACGACCAAAAATGAATTATCCCGTACCGAACCGGAGAAAAAATGCTGCAAACTGGCAGAGATTGCCGGATTTATTCGCATGTGCGGAACCATCAAGCTTTCCGGCGGCGGGAAGGTCAATGTCATGCTGCTGACGGAGAACCCTGCTGTGGCAAGACATTTTAAGAGGTTGATCAGGGATTACTTCGGGACAAATGCATCATTGGTGATTGCAAAGACCACAATCCTGAAAAAGGGACATTACTATGAGCTGATGATCGATGCAGGGAGGAATGCGGAGCAGATCCTGAGAGAAACGGGGATACTGATGGTCAAGGAAGGCTGCAACTACATCAGTGACGGGATTTATTCCGATCTCATAAAGACAAAATGCTGCCGTAAGGCTTACCTGAGAGGTGTATTTCTGGGAGCCGGGACAGTAAGCGATCCGGAGAAGGGCTATCATCTTGAAATCGTGTGCAACAGTGAGACCTTGGCAGTTGATGTCAAAAAACTAATCAACAGCTTTGGTCTGCATTCGAAATTGGTCCTTCGGAAGAACAGTCACGTGGTTTATCTCAAGGAGGCGGAGCAAATCATAGATTTCCTGAATATATTGGGCGCTCACAGCCAGCTGCTGGACTTCGAGAATGTCCGCATCGTAAAAGAAATGCGGAATAAAACCAACCGGATCAGCAACTGTGACAATGCCAACCTGGATAAAACCATTAACGCTTCGGCCAGACAGATGGAAAATATCAGACTGATCGAAAAGTACAGGGGCGTGTCTTCTCTGCCGGAAAAGCTCCGGGAGGCAGCGAGACTTCGGTGTGAAAATCCGGAATCCTCACTGATTGAACTGGCCGAGCTGATGGATCCGCCCATCGGGAAATCGGGCCTCAACCACCGATTTAAGAAGATTGAAGAGCTTGCGGATAAAATCCGGATTGCACAGAAAATGAATGCGAAATAATTGCAGCATATTAGAAATTAAGCCGGACTGTCCTGACATAATTTGGTCCTCATATGCGATGACAGAATTATCATACAGGTGCAGTCCGGTTTTTTTAATTTATTCTTCAAAGGAGGTATCATATTATGAGGAGACGAGGTTGTCGTGTATTGCTCTCACTGGCCTTGATTCTGGTGCTGGTTTGCAGCTCATCCACCGTCTTTGCGGCAATGGCGGAGGCTGAATATCCATTACCAAGAAATGCGATTCTGTATTCGGAAATTGAAGCACAGCTGAAAGTACTGGAGGCAAAGAATCCAAAGCTCATGGATTATGAGGTGATCGGTCAATCCGCAGGGGGGAAAGACCTTTACCTGGTGACAATTTCCGATGCCGCAGGCATGAGGAACCTGGAGAAATATCAGAAGTTCATGCAGACTGCGGTACGCGATCCGGAAAAGGCAAGAAAAGCATTAAAGGGAAGCGATATTAAAATTCCTGTGTTTTTCAATGCAAGCATCCACGGAAATGAAACCACGGGAACGGATGGTATCTTGAAGCTGATCGACAGACTGCTCACTGACAACAGCACAGAGACCAGAGGGATCTTGAAAAATTGTGTCATTCTGATCAACGTATGCCAGAATCCTGATGGAAGAATTTCCTGCCATCGGGAAAATTCCAATGGTACTGATCTAAACAGGGACTACATCACGCAAAGCCAGCCGGAAGTGCAAGCGGTTGTGAAGAACATTGCAATGAGGTGGTTTCCGACAGCAATGCTGGATCTTCACGGGTTTATGAACAGTGATAATATTTTGCTTGAGCCATGCACCATTCCACACAATCCAAACTACGAATATGATCTGGCGATCAAGTATGCACTGCCCCATGCAGAGGCGATCGCCGGAGAGCTGACCGCGCTCACAAAACGGGACATCGATATCCCATACGAGATTTGGGAGGACGGCTGGGATGATTATCCGCCGATCTTTACCCCGCAGTATTTCATGTATCTCGGCGCCATCGGGCATACGCTGGAGGTAAAATTCCCGGATCAGGAGGGGGTCGATTCGGCATATGCGGCCAGCCTGGCTTCTCTGAACTATGTATCCGGGAACAAAATAAAACTGCTGGATAATCAGTTTACGATCTTTGAACGGGGGGCAAAGGGGTTGAATATCGAGAACGACGTTTCGTTCCCGGAGGCATATGTCATTCCGATGGATGCAGATCTTCAGCAAGACCCGCTGGAAGCGGCCAACATGATCCGGCATCTGTTGACGAACAAGGTCATCGTTCAGCAAGCTGATGCGGCATTTACCGCAGATGGGAGGGTATATCCTGCCGGAACCTTTGTCGTGCCGATGAAACAAAGCTTGAGAGGACTTGCGAACACCATGCTCTGGAAGGGTGAGGACATCAGTGACCAGGCATCTGCTATGTATGATATCTCCTGCTATTCCTTCCCGGCCCTTTGCGGCTTTGACGCAGCAGCTGTCCTCAAGAGCTTTACTGCGAACCTGACAGAGGTATCAGCTGCGCCTGTACTCAGGGGAACACTGGAAACGGGAACTGCGAAATACTACATTATGCCCGTAGAAAACAATCAGGCATATAAAGCAGCCAACAGTCTGGCGAAAGAGGGCGTTTCCGTCTATCGAACCAGCGAAGACAACGGCAGCTATGCACCGGGTTCCTTTGTCATTCCGAATACGAAGGGCATTACTGCAAAGCTGGAAAAGCTGATTGCCGAAAATGCAGTCAATGTTAAGGGAATTACAGCCGTGAAAGGAAAGCTTCAGCCTGTCAGGCTTCAGAAAACAGCGGTCGTCGGCAATGACGGCGGAGCTGTAACTGCCATGAAGGCCCTTGGATTTGATGTGACTGCGATTCCGTATTATTCCCTCAATCATGGCTATGATCTGG
>JAQUYZ010000263.1 GCA_028691625.1 Eubacteriales bacterium | reverse complement strand
TGTCTGTTTTTTTATGAAATTAGGGGGCTGCTGGTCTATTTAGAATTTTGGATTATTCAGTACCTCCCCCCTCAATTGTAAGATTCATCTGCTGTTTACGGCTGCGTTCTCGCAGCAGTGGAGCGATAATCCCAGTTTATCGCATCCAGCCTGGTGATTACGTCGGAGATGCAGTCGACAAGCGCATTCGTCATCCATTCGCCTTTTTCCGCAGTTGCCTTGGTTGCATCTCCCGTATTTCCAACGTTGGTAAGCTCTGCAAAGTCCCATTTTATTTCGATTTTATCGGGAAGATTGTCCGGCACTACGCAATGAGCCTGATCCGGTTCGCACCATTGGGGAAAGAGATGGTAGGCAATGGAGGTTTCTCCTTCTCCGGCGTGGCCAAGTCCGTCCCAAACTTCAAAGGTTCCCGGAGGAAGCAGATCCCCTGCGGTCACCCACCATTGAGGAAGAGCCGCGATCCGGGCATCCGGATATTTTTCTTTGATCTTCCGGGAAGCGATTTCGATGGGAGCGATATTTCCGTCATGACCGTTCATGAGAAAAATTCTGTTGATTCCGTTTCTCAGCACCGATTCCAGAAGGTCATAGATGACCTGGGTAATGGTATCATAGCCCAGTGTCAATGTGAAGGGAAACGAATCATAGTGCCCGCTGTAGCCCACATTGACAGGGGGCAGAACCAGCAGTCCCCTCACACGATCCGCCGCCATGCAGGACAGCCGGTAAGAAACGAAGGTGTCCGTGCCTTCCGCAAGGTGCATTCCGTGTGCCTCGCAGGAACCAACCGCCAGAATCGCTTTATCGTAACCACCGCTCCGTACCTGGTTTGCGGTCAGCTTCAATAATTCATGATTCCCTTTCATTACAGGAAAACCTCCTTCATGAATACGAACCTGCCGTCCTCGACCTTATTGATCGTTACAGATTTTGTCGGGACGTGGCTTCCGTTTTCATAGGTAACGGTACCGGTGACGCCCTTCAGACCGGCGGTGGCTGCAATTGCATCGCGGATCGCTGCCGGGTCGGAAGCATCGGAAGCACGGGATATTGCATCAGCGATCAGATACATGGTGTCATAGCCGAGGCCGGCAAAGGCATTCTCGGGGGCATTCCCGTAAGCTTCCGTATAGGCCTTGATATAGTCCTGCACCATTGGATCTTGATTTTCTAAAGATGCATGGGTGCCGACATAGGTCTCATTTGCAGCGTCTCCGGCAACCTCGATCAGCAGCGGCGTATCGAAGCCGTCGCCGCTGATGATGGGCAGGTCTACGCCCTTGTCACGGAATTGCTTTACCACAACGCCCGCGTCATCGGGAACACCGGCAATAAAGATGATTTCCGCGCCTCCTTTATCGGCCAGAAAACGATCGATCTGGGCTGAAAAATCGGGGTCTTTGTTCATATAGTTATCCTTTAAAACGATTTCTCCTCCATTGTCCAGATACCTTTCTTCAAAGAAAAAGGACAATGCCTTCGTGAACTCCATGGATTGGTCGGTCAGCAGATAGCATTTTTTCAGGCCCAGATCCTTATAGGCATAATCAGCTGTGGCATAGGCCTGGATATTGTCCCCGAAAGGTGCCAGAAATGCGAAATCCCCGACCTGATCCGGAAGGGTGGGCAAGGTTGCACCGGATGTAATGAACGGGATCCCCTTTTCCTGACAGATGCTTCCTGCGGCCAGAGCGTAGTTGGAATCCGACAGGCCTGCAACCACGATACACTTGTCAACATCAATCATCTTTTTCGCGTTGTTCGCCACGGTTGTCTGCTCTGTCTTGCCGTCATAGGAAACCACGTTGATCAGCCTCCCGTTAATACCGCCGTTGGCATTGATTTGATCGGCTGCCAGCTTGAAGCCATTGTAGGACGGCTGGTCCAGTGAAGCCTGGCCCCCTGTCAGATTGTACAAAGCGCCGACATTGATCATCTCGGGAGCGGCTTCTTCTGCCTTTTCACCGCCTCCGCCGCAGCCGGCAAATGAGAATATCAGGGCAAGTACCATCAGAACGATCATTGCATTACGGACTTTTTTCATTTTTTTTTCTCCTCTCTTCTTCTCTTTTTCATTTCTTTCAAAACCCGGTTTATTCTTTTTGGAAATGGGATCAGCCTTTTGGCTATATTTATAAATATGGTACAAAGCTCCATATATTCCGATTTCTTCAGGACACTGGCATAAGTGCGGGCTGAGAACAGACTTTCCGTGATGATTTCGCCATAGCCCATGATCCCCTGACGTCTGAATATGATGAGGATGATCAGCAAGGAAGCCATGATCAGATTGGAAGCACCGTAAAGCTCAGGCAGCTGGACACCGAACAAAACAGCACCGCTTTCCAGCGGCGCCAGAAATTCGGGCAGAAAGGTCATCAGAAAGGAACCCGTGACCGCGCCGCTCAGGGAATACATACCGCCGATGATGGAGGTTTCGACGAGCTTGAAGCTGGCCTCGATATAAAAGAATTTGCCTGAGATTACGCTTTGCATATGACCCCAGAGACCGCCTGCCACACCCGCCATAAATGCGCTGATACAGAAAGCGGAGATCTTTTTTATCGTCAGGTTGATCCCGAGGGTCTGCGCCGCAATCTCATCATCTCTCATCGCAACCAGCCCCCGGCCGTAGGAACTTTGAAGCAGACGCCGGAGGATGAAAAGACACAGAAACGCGGTAAGGAAAATGATCCAGGTGGAGGCATAGCCCGGAAGCCCGGTTACACCCCGTGCCCCGTTGGTCAGTTGGTCTTCGTTGTCCAGGACCGCCCTGACGATGACGATGAGCCCTATGGTTGCAACGGAAAGGTAATGCCCCTTGAACCGCAGCACCGGAAATCCGATGACAAGAGCCGTGACGGAGGCAAAAATACCACCTGTCAGAAGAGCAATGGGGAAGGGCAGGGTCAGATTCATCAGCCAATCTGGAAGCCCCGGCATCATAATGGTTTTTTGTGACGCAGAAAGGGTAAGCAAGGCAGAGGCGTAAGCACCGATAGCCATAAAGGCAGCATGACCCATGGAAAACATGCCGGAAAATCCGTTGACCAGATTCAGACTGGCAACGAGGATGATATTAATCCCAAACAGATTGATCAGCCCTGCATAATAATTGGTGCTGTTCATTCCGCAGAGGATGATCCCGACAAGCGGGAGAAAGATAAAGATCAGAAACCGGAACAAATTATTGTCTCGCAGCCTCTGCTGCTTTCTGTCTGTCTTTTTCATCAGCTTCTCCCACCGTCCTTCGCACCCAGGATCCCGTTCGGGCGCACCAAAAGAACCGCAATCAGCAGCGTAAAGACGAACGCATCGCGATAAGGGGTGATTTCCGTTGGCATCAAGCCCGCAAAAAGCATTTCCGCAATTCCCAGAATAAAACCGCCCAGCACAGCACCGCTTAAACTTCCGATTCCGCCAAGCACAGCTGCGCAGAAGGCCTTCAGCCCGGGAACAAATCCCATAAGGGGATCGATGGTCTTGTATTCCCCGGCCAGCATGAGACCGGACAGCGCGGCAAGCCCCGAGCCGATTGCAAAGGCTGCGACTATCACCGCGGTGATGTTGACCCCCATCAGCCTGGAGGCATTGAGATTGTCAGAGCAGGGGCGCATGGCCATTCCCAGTCTTGTATTCTTTATCATATAACTTAATCCGATCAGAACGATAAATACCGCGGAAAAGGTGATGATGTTCATAGTAGAAAGCTTCACTGTTCCGAAGGCGTGCAGCTCCGTGAGATACTCCGGCAGATGAAAGGCCTGCCGCTGTGGAGAAAAAATCATAGTGAGCAGGTTTTGCAGAAAGATGGAAACTGCGAGGGAAGAGATCAGGGTGGTTTCTTCCCCGGCTGCCCGCAGCGGACGATAGGCGGCGCGCTCCGCGGTAAGCCCCACGATAATTGCCATAAATACAGAAAGCAAAATGGTGGACCAGGGGGGCAGGCCAAACGCGGTGGTCAGTGCCAGGATCGTATAAACCCCTACGGTCATAATATCGCCGTGGGCAAAATT
>JAQUYZ010000262.1 GCA_028691625.1 Eubacteriales bacterium | reverse complement strand
TGGACATCGCCAAGGTAAGGGAAATGAAATTGAAGAGGATCGGAGGCTGTCTGTATATCGACGGAACCTTCGGGGCAAGAACTTCCGCCCTGTCCTTTGATTACCACGACAGCCCGGGAAACCGGGGAGGATTGAATTTTACGCAGGAAGAATTGAATGATTTTGTTCTGGACTGCTACATCAATAAACTGCAGCTCGCCCTCTATACCATCGGAGACCGGGCGATCGAGCAAGCCCTGAATGCCCATGAATATGCGTTGGAACGAACCGGAAATGCAGGACTCCGCCATCGGCTGGAGCATGTTGAGCTGCCAACCGGAAGACATATTAAAAGAGCAAAGGAGCTGGGGCTTGTTTTTTCAATGTCCCCAACCTACGAATCCATATGGGGAGGTCCCGACAAGCTTTATTGGGATCGCCTCGGTGAAAAATATCAGCTGACCAATCCATTCCAGGAAATTATCAGGGAAGGCGTTGTGGTCTGCGGCGGTTCCGATTGTGATGTAACACCGGCAGATCCGCTGCTTGGGATTGATTCTGCAGTCAATCATCCTGTGGAAAAGCACAGAGTGGACCGCTACCAGGCAATCAAAATGTTTACCTGCAACGGAGCCTACGGGATCTTTGAGGAAAACCGGAAGGGAACCCTGGAAACGGGCAAACTGGCGGACATTGTGATCCTGGATCAGGACATCCTGCAAGTGAAAGAAGATAAAATGAAAGACATCAAGGTGAACTGGACCATAAAAAGCGGCAATGTGATTTTTGAAAGGACAAAGAGATAGAAAGGACAACTCAATGCTGACAATCAATATGTTAGGCAAGGGAGCTATTTTCTATGACAAGGAATGTATCAGCGACAAGCTCAGCAGCAAGCTTGTGGCTTTGGTTTGTCTGCTCGTCCTGAACAAAAACAGAGATATGAGCAGGGAGAAGATTATCACCTATCTCTGGCCGGACAGCGACGATGAAGCCGCGAAATCCAATCTGCGCTTTAACCTGTGGAACATTAGAAAAGCGATCCCGCAAAGCTGTGACGGAGAAGACTTTATTATTACCGGCAAGGACTATTGCCGCATCAATGAAAAGTATCCCTATGAGTGTGACAAGACGATGCTGGACGGCGTCAAGGTTTCACAGCTTGAGAAAGTGGAAGAGCTGTTAAAGCTGAAGGAATTATTCAAGGGAGATTTTCTGGAAGGCCTTTATCTGAGAAATTGCAATGAGTTTAATGAGATGATTCTTTTTGAGCGGGTCGTATGCCAGAATAAGCAGGTTGAGATTCTGGAAAAGCTGATCGGCTTATATGAAGAGCAGGAAAAATACGAGGAAGAGCTGCAGATTCTGAACGAGGTTGCGGCGATTGAACCATATAATGAGCAATTTGCGTATCAGGCCGTTCATATTTACGGCAAGCTGGGAAACAGAACCGCAGCGATCAATTATTACAAAAACTTTGAGATTGTTTTGCGCAGAAATCTGAATACGTCGCCCAACGATGAGCTGAAGCTGCTGTACAAGGAATTGCTGGAATCCTCCTGCAGTTTGAAATTCGAGCAGAAGCACGGAGATAAATTTTCGAAGCGTAAAATCGAGATCACAGTGGATTGTATGAAGGATGTAGAGTATTTTGGAGCAGCAAGTCTCCTGGACAGCCTCATGGAAGGAGCGGAAAAGCGCTACATTTCAGAGCTGGACCGGGCCTTCCTCAATGATTTGAGCTACATTTACAGCGGCCTGCAGCCGGAGCATGAAAAACCGGCTTCCGACTGTCCTGTCGGCATCGGCCCGGTACCGCCGGTCCGGGTTGCCTTTGCATTTCTGAAAATGATGGACCACCTTTCCCGGAGATACGAATTAAATATCAGAATCAGTGATCTGGAGAATATGGACCAGGCTTCACGAAATCTGATCGACTATCTGGAGAAGAGGAAGAACCACCATATCAACATCCAGTACTGATTTGTAAAAAGCAGGATCGACAGATCATAGGAAAACCCGCAGAAATGCGGGTTTTCCGTATTCTTCTTACTCCATTACGACGATGGAATCGATCACTTCTTTGCCGCTTTCATCGGTTATTACAGTGAATCTGATCACATCACCGGCCGCCAGCTCGGAAAGATCGATTTCCGCAGCAGCATCGCCAAAGCCTTTTTTGAGGGTTACCTTACCGGAGAGCGTATAGCTGGCTTCCTCTCCGGTGAATTCGATATCACCGCGGCCTTGTCCTGGCCGCCCTTGCTCCGGCAGACCCGGCCCTCCCGCCGGTGCATCCGGGCCTTCAATTGCGGCACCTGATGCGGCTGCAGGACCATTTCCGCCTGCGGGAAGTTCTTTGCCGTCCGGCGGAGTGCCGCCGCCGTCCCTGTCACCTCTCGGCAGATCGGCCATAATTAGCGTAAGCTGATCGCCGTCCAGAGAGATTACCTTTGCCATGGTGTCTCTTTCATTATGGGGCGCCTGCTGTCCTTGTTCCTGTTTCGGGGAAGCATCGACGTTTGTAACCTCAGCTTCGCCGCAGCCTGCAAAAGCTGCAGCAATCAGCGAGGCTGTCAGCAAGCAGATCATTACTCGAATTCTTTTCATTTCCAACTTTCTCCTCTCAAATTCTAATTCTTTGGCTCATCTCTATCCAATCAGCTCAAATTATAAATACGAAGTATGACAGCCAGGTGAAGAGACTGTGTTTTGTTGGTAAATTATTACAAGAAAGGATTTGGCGATTTTATGCATCAAACACGCAGTTGTCACCGGATGAACACAATTTAAAAGTAAAATGAAACTGGCAGAAACAGTAAATACGAAGCACAGCTTCATGATGATTGGAACATGATGGGAAAGTGAGGAACGGAAATTGAGTTTGAAAGAGAAGGTTAAAAAAGCGATCTCTGCGAAGAATTTAACTGTACTGGCTTTAAAAATAGAAAACTCCAAAGCCGCGGTCAAGGCGGGCAAGGTGATTGACAAAATTCCAGTCATAAAAAAGATAAACACTCTGAGCCTGAAAAAGCGCAGGATGATCTTTACCTCGGTTTTCCTGGCTGCCGTCATCGGCTTGACTGCAGTCGTCAGCGGATCCTTCCTGGCAGATGAGGAAGCACTTTCCTACACGGAATACGAAGTGACAAAAGGAGACGTATCCGTGACCATCAGCGGTTCGGGAACAGTGGAGCCCAACGAACAGTACAATGTGGTAGCTCTGGTTGAGGGAGATGTATTGGAGGATACCTTTCAGGAAGGAGACACTGTTTCGGAGGGAGCACTTCTTTATAAGATCGATTCCTCCGATATGGAAAAGACTCTTGAGAAGGCAAACATCAGTTATGAGAAATCCAACATGAGCTATCAGAAAAGTCTGGAATCCTACAACGGACTGAACGTATCGGCTCCGATCTCAGGACGGATCATAGAGATTCTGGTTGAGAAGGGCGGCAGTGTTCAAAACGGAACCAAAATTGCAACAATCGTGGACGATGCCTGGCTGACGGCAAGAGTTTCCTTCGGTGCCAGCGATGCGGGCAGCCTCTATGTTGGCCAATCCGTCGATGTAACCGCTGAAAATACCTTTGAAGTGCTCAGCGGAACGATCAGCAGGATCTCAGGATCAAAAAGGATTCTGGACGGATATATCGAAGTAACCGATGTGGAAGTGACAGTCAAAAATCCGGGAGCGCTGGAAAGCGGAACCTTTGTCACTGCAAACGCCGGGGGAATTGACTGTTATGAAGGAGCGGTGCTGGAAGGTAACACGGAAAAGATCATCACCGCCAAAACCTCGGGTCTGGTTTCAAAGATCGAGGTCTCGGAAGGACAGTACTTAATCCGGGGCGATACCATCGTCAGGCTGGTCAGCGATTCCGCCGACGATGATCTGAAAAGCAGCGAGCTGTCCCTGAGAGAGTCCATGCTATCCTACGAAAGCACCCAGGAGCAGCTTTCCAAATACAGCATCACTGCTCCGATTTCGGGTACGGTGATCGAGAAGGATGTCAAAGCAGGAGACACCTTGGAGTCTTCCAAC
>JAQUYZ010000261.1 GCA_028691625.1 Eubacteriales bacterium | reverse complement strand
GTTTGTGTTATCCAAGGGGCACAGCGGTCCGGCGCTATACGCAGCGCTGGCGATAAACGGCTATTTCCCGATGGAGATGTTGGCAACCCTGAATAAGGAGAACACCTTGCTTCCAAGTCATTGCGACAGATTAAAGACACCGGGGATTGATATGACCACCGGTTCGCTGGGCCAGGGTATCTCTGCTGCTGTTGGTATTGCAATGGGGAATCAATTAAAGAGAAAAGACAGTTATACTTATTGCATTATGGGTGACGGCGAGTTGCAGGAGGGTCAGGTCTGGGAAGCGGTGCAGACAGCCACTCACTTTAAATTAGACCAATTAATCACCTTTGTTGACGATAATAAGAAGCAGATTGACGGCTGCATTCCTCAGGTTTGTGAGCCCTTGGATATCGTTGAGAAATTCGGCGCTTTCGGATTTGATGCAAGAAAAGTGAAGGGTTATGATGTAGAAGCAATATATCATGCGATTCAGGAAGCGAAAGCGGTAAAAGGAAAACCGCATGTCATCGTTTTAGATACGTATAAAGGTCTCGGTGTATGTTTTGCTGAACGGGAAGCCTTCAATCATTACCTTGTAATTAATGAGGCTATGGCGGAAGAAGGAATTGCAGAAATTGAAAAACGCTATGCGGAAGGTACTTATCCAGGAGGTGACTTTAAATGGTAAAAGTGTTAGAAAATCGAAAAAATTATCCAATAGAATTAAGGAATGCATATAATGATGTACTGATGGATACTGCTTCCGGCAATGATAAAATTGTGTCCATCAACTGTGATCTGTGCAGTTCAATGGGTGTTACCAAATTTGCGAATACATACCCAGACCGCTCCTTCAATGTGGGAATCATGGAGTCAAACGGTGTGAGTGTTGCGGCAGGACTCTCAGCAACAGGCTTCATTCCATTCTTTCATTCATTCGCCATATTTTCGACACGCAGAGTTTATGACCAAATTTTTGTTTCTTGTGCTTATGCGGGACTAAATGTTAAGATTATAGGAGGAGATCCGGGTGTCAGCGCCACCTATAACGGCGGAACCCATATGTCTTTTGAAGATGTAGGTTTGATGCGCTGCATGCCTGGGGTTAATATTATAGAGGCTACCGATGCGGTAATGATGAAAAACTTGATTCCACAGATAGCGGAACGCTATGGAGTGGATTACCTACGAATAGCGCGTAAAAGCAAGATTCAGATTTATGAAGAGGGATCTGAATTCACGATCGGGAAGGCAGTCGTTCTAAGAGAAGGGAAGGATGTGACACTGATCGCCAGCGGCGTGATGGTGCCTGAAGCGTTAAAGGCAGCAGAAAAGCTGGAAGAAGAGGGAATCAGCGCAAGAGTGGTAGATATGTTTACCATAAAACCGATTGACAAGGATTGCATTTTGGAAAGCGTTGAAAAAACAGGAGCAATTGTAACAGCTGAAAACCATAACATTTTCAACGGTCTTGGCTCAGCAGTGGCCGAAGTATTGGTTGAGAACAAACCTTGTCCGATGGAAAGAGTAGGCGTCCAGGATCGATTCGGGGTAGTCGGAGAACAAGACTATCTGATGAGACTTTTCGAATTAACGGCAGAAAAAATCTATGAAAAAGCGATAAAAGCTATGAGTCGTAAATAACATTCACTTATGTATCATGAAGGAAAGGCGTCTGAATATTCTCAGACGCCTTTTATGCCACTGATTCGGGATAAAAACTATTTTTTAGTCGCGTAGACTATGCTATAATACAATCATAACGATAGCTATTGGGTTTTTGCATTGAGAGAAAGTGGGGCAACAACATGGATTATGGACGGAGCAAAGGGGAAAGCATCAAAGTTGACAGCAGAAAATTAAATAACTCTGAAAGTCGTATTCCCGAGGCGATTTCACTTGAGTCAATCGATGAAATATTATTTCAGAATGCGTATATGAATGCTATTTTAGACTCTCTGGATATTGGAATCTGCCTAGTAAATAAAAATAAAGAGATCATCTTTGTTAATAAAGAGCAGCTGAAAATACACAATATTACCTCGGAGTCGGTGTTGGGGAAACAGGTTAGCGATATTTTCCCGGGGACAGGCCATATCGATGTATTAGAAACAGGCCTCTGCATAACAAAGGATGAAATAAAATTTGTTACAACCGGAGCGACCGTCAGACCGAAGTATACTCCGATTGTTGACTGCGATGATAACCTGATTGGATCCTTGGCATTGGTGAAGGCCATTGAAGATTACCGAGAGGTTTCGATTGAAGTAAAAAGCATAAAAAACATCTATGAAAGATTTTCATTAATTTTCAATAGCCTTCAGGAAGTGATCGTAGCAGTGGATATCATGAGGAATGTCGTTTATGCAAATTCCTCTTATTTGAAAATTAGCAGTGATGATATCAAAAGAATTCTGAATAAAAAGCTGAGCTTTGAAGGATTGGAACCGATTATTACAAGTACGCTGGATAATGCAAAAACTATCAAGAATAATTCTCTGCTGCTTCAGAACATGCATCTAGATGTGATCTCGTTTCCAATTATTGTAGATGAAGTCGTTGTCGGCTGTATTTGTATTATTCGCGACGTCACAGAAGTGGAGGCTCTGACTGCACGCCTGGAGCGCACCGCACATTTGGCGGAATACTTTAAAAAACAGATTTACAGCCAAAAGACATTACCCACTGCTTTTGAGAGTATTATCGGGAACAGTGACTGTATGAAAGAACAGCTGACGATTGCTGCCAAAGCGGCTGTAACCAGCTGCAGAGTTATGATAAGGGGAAGCAACGGAGCAGGAAAAGAATTGATTGCACGTGCGATTCATGCTTCCAGTACCCGGTCAACAGGACCGTTTATTGCGATCAATTGTGCCGCTTTACCTGACGCCTTATTGGAAAGTGAGCTTTTTGGATATGACGAGGGAGCATTTACGGGAGCGAAGAAGGGCGGCAAGCCGGGAAAATTTGAATTGGCAAACGGCGGAACCTTATTCCTGGATGAAATCGGTGACATGTCTGTGTATATGCAGGCAAAGCTGCTCAGAATCTTACAGAACATGGAAAACGAACGCATCGGCGGCACTAAAGTGCAAAAGCTTGATGTGCGGGTGATATCAGCAACCAATGCCGATATAGAACGCATGATCGTGGAGGGACAATTCAGAGAAGATCTCTATTATAGAATGAATGTAGTTATGGTCACCGTGCCTGATTTGAAGGAACGAAAAGGAGATATCCCATTACTGGCAAACCACTTTCTGAAAAAATATGCAAGGGCAGATGGGGAACCAATCAAAATCTCAAAAGACGCATTGGATTTGCTTGAAATGTATGATTGGCCGGGGAATGTCAGGGAACTGGAAAATGTCATTGAACGATCGATTGTTTTTGCAGAGAATGGCGTCATAGAACCATTCCATTTGCCGTCTAACCTTTGGCTTAGTGAATTTGAAGATGAGAAACAGTCGGTGGTCATTATTGGAAAAACGAAACCCTTGGAAGATATTGTAATGGAATGCGAGAAACAAGCGATAAAAAGAGCGATCTATGAAGCGGACAATAATAAGTCAAAGGCAATGGAGGCACTGAAATTAAGTCGCAGGGCTTTTTATTATAAAGTGAATAAATATGGCATCTTATAAGGATTTGACTTTTAAAAACTTTTATTGATCAGGACATTCCAAAAACATTTTGGAATGTTTTTTTGTCAAGCGACAAAAGTGGCATTGTCTTTGCTTATTATATAAAGCATAAAACTTATATAAAAAGGAGTGGAAAAAATGGGTTTCGTAGACAAGAAGAAAATGGAGCTTTATGCTGAGAAAGTTAAGAATTGGAATAAGTGGGGTGAGAATGACGAGATAGGAACTCTGAACTATATTGAACCACAGGACATTGTGGATGCAGCTAGGCTGGTTAAGTCCGGTAAAGTGTTTTCCATGGCCATTCCCCTTGACGTAAACGGTCCGCAGTGGGGAGAAAGAGGCAGAACAAATCCACACAGAACCATGGTGTATACAGGTACCGACGCCATTTTGGGAAGGCAGGA
>JAQUYZ010000260.1 GCA_028691625.1 Eubacteriales bacterium | reverse complement strand
GCCTCCTGAAAAGTAATTTGCTCCTCTATCATACCATAACAATATAATTGATTCATCAATATTTCATTTCGGCATAAATTTGTTGAATCGTGTCAGAGCATGGAGTAAACTATAAAAGGGTGTCTGGGTAATTACGAATCGATGCGATTTAAGGAGTGCAAAATTAGATGAGGATAAGAAGCTTTATAAAAAACATGATCGGAGAATCCGTCCGTGCAAGAGTATGCTTTTTCACCTCATTTTTTATTGTGGTGATACTTTGCTCCTCTATGATACATCATGTTTGGACACAAGCGGTCGAAGGCACCAGGGAGGAAGCTTTAAAGCTGGCCTCGGTTGCGGAAGCGGGCATTGTGATGGAAAACGTGAGCGAACTTACGCTGAGCGCCAGTGATCTGACAAAGAAACCATATCTCGAGATAAAAGAAAACTTGCATCGTATTGCAGCCGCACATCATGATATTCGCTTTGCTTACATATTTAAAATGAAAGACGATAAACTATACTTTGCAGTCGATTCGGAGCCGTCCGATTCCAAGGATTACTCCCCGCCCGGGCAAGAGTACCGGGAGGCTAGTTCTGAGGACAAGCAGCCGTTTTATGACGGCCAGCCGATCGTTATGAGCAACACGGATCGCTGGGGTACCTGGGTCAGTGTGCTGATCCCGATGAAAGATGATGAAACGGGCGAGGTCGTCGCAGTGTTCGGCATCGACTATACCGTTGATATCTGGTATCGTCATGCAGTTGCGTTTACGCAGCAGGCTTTTGCAGTGGCGCTGGGTATCGTTCTTTTCTATCTGGCGCTTGTTGCTGTCATCCGGACGAATATCTCAATGCGGCAGGAAAAGGAAAAGCTGACGGAGGCCAACAAGAAGCTGTTGAAGGAGGAAGAGCTTTTCCGGACTGTATACGAACAGTCTCCCGTTGGTATTTCTATCAACAGCGAAGGTAAAATCGACAATAACTCTATGTATAAAAAAATAGTCGGACGTTCCAACGAAGAAATAACCGCCAACGGCTGGGAAAGCTTCACTCATCCCGAAGACCTCGAAAAAGAAATAAAACTGTATGAACAATTTAAATCAGGAGAACGGGACCATTACTCGATGAATAAAAGATATATCAAACCCGACGGGGATATCGTATGGGCAAACATCACCTTAGCCCCTCTAAGAATGAGCAGCAAGACAGAGCTGGATTATCTATGCATCGTGGAAGACATAACCGAGCGGATCAAAGTGGAAAAGGAGCTGCAGGAAAGCGAACGAAGCCATGCGGTGCTGCTTTCCAATTTGCCCGGGATGGCGTATCGCTGCAAGGATGACAGGGAATGGACCATGCTGTTTGTTTCCGAGGGCTGCTTCGAGCTGACCGGCTACCCCTCCTCCGATCTGATCAATAATAAAGCCGTTTCCTTCAATGACCTGATCTGCCCTCAGTATCGGGATTATTTGTGGGCGGAATGGAACAAGGCAATCAAAAACAGAACCAAGCTTGCAGAGGAGTATGAACTTATAACCGCTTCCGGAGAGATCAGGTGGGTATTTGAGCAGGGACAGGCGATTTATGACGAAGCCGGAACGGTACAAGCACTGGAGGGACTGATCATCGATATTACCGACAGAAAGCGCAAGGAAGAGGAGGTCGTGTATTTAAACTACCATGATTTTCTGACCGGAATTCACAACCGAAGATACCTGGAGCTGGAGAAGGAACGGCTGGATAAAGAGGTGTTCCTGCCACTGTCAGTCATGATCGGGGATATCAATGGAGTAAAGCTTGTTAACGACGCCTTCGGACATGCGGAGGGTGACATTCTGATTACAGAAACTGCGAAAATCATACGAAGCTGCTGCAGGAAGAGCGACATTGTTGCAAGAACCGGCGGCGACGAATTCGTGATTCTGATGCCGCGGACAGAGAAAGAGACGGCAAATGATATCATGGATCAGATCAAACAGGAATGTGATAAATACAATCAAAACCTTCCAAACGAAGCCTATTCCATCAATATATCCCTTGGCTTTGCCACGAAGGAAGACAGCAGTGAGAACCTTGCGGGTATCATCAAGCTTGCGGAGGACTTCATGTACAAACGCAAGCTTTTGGAACATAAGAGCTCACACAGCGTCATCCTTTCCTCCATAAAAGCAACGATGCACGAGAAGAGCCATGAAACCCAGGATCATGCAGATCGTCTGACCTATTTATCCAAAGAGCTGGGAAAGAAAATGGATCTGATAGAGCAGGAGCTGGATGTGCTGGAGCTGGTTGCAACATTGCATGATATCGGAAAGGTGGGAATTGATGACCGGATTCTGAACAAGCCGGATAAATTAAATGCGGAAGAATGGGTCGAGATGAAAAAGCATTCTGAAATCGGGTATCGCATTGCAATGTCGTCTCCCGATCTCGTGCCCATCGCCGATTATATTCTTTCCCTTCATGAGCACTGGGACGGAGGCGGATACCCGCAGGGCCTCAAGGGGGAAGAAATTCCGCTGATTTCCAGAATTGTGTCGGTGGTGGACTCCTATGACGCCATGACAGAGGATCGTGCTTACCGAAAAGCAATGTCCGGCACGGAAGCCGCGTCAGAAATCAAAAGAAATGCGGGAACTCAGTTCGATCCGGAAATTGCTGCACATTTCCTGGACAAGGTGCTGCCGGACTACATGGATGAATGAAGGACCAGCATGCCAGTATTCTAAGACAAAAAATTGAGAAGAGGCTTCCAATGAACAAAGATTTTATCATCACTTTCTCCAAGCAGCGGTTTTCCCCATTGCAGGCGAAAGCGGAGGATATCGACATTGTTGATATCGCCCATGCACTGTCCTTGATGTGCAGAGCAAACGGACATATCCGTCATTTTTACAGCGTCGCCCAGCATTGTCTGAACTGTGCCGCTGAGGCCGGGGTCAGAGGTCTGTCCGAAAAGCTCCAGCTGGCCTGTCTGCTGCATGACGCCAGCGAGGCGTACATATCCGACATTACCAGGCCGATCAAGCGGAGCCTGCCGCAGTATCTTGCGTTTGAAGAGGTTTTGCAGAATCAGATCTTCGACAAATTTGAGCTGATCCCGCTAAAGGAAGAGGAGCATGTGCTGGTGAAAGAGATAGACGATGCTCTGCTTTATTATGAGCTGCTTGAGCTGATGCGGGAAGAAATCTTCGAGGAGCGTCCGGCGATTTCCAGCATACCGGATTTGGAACAAAGAGATTTTTTGGAGGTGAAGGAAGCCTTTCTGAAAGAATATGAAAGGCTGGCTGAAACAGTATGCCGCCAGCCCTGAACTGTACACTCCGGAAATCAGATTTGCGTATCGGCGTTTTTTCTGGTTACTGACGCATCCTTCACAAACATCAGCTCAGAATCAAGCATGGCTTTGGAATGATCCATCAGCTCATACAACATTTTAAACTGGTTTTGCACCATGTCGTACAGATATTGCTCCCGTTCGCCAAGGTCGGCATCGGGAATCGTCGAATAAAATTCGTCCAACTGATCGTTGACCTTATTATTAAAGCTTTCAAGCCAGGCCTTTTTCTGATATAAATCCTCTTTCCACATATTCGTTATACTCCTTTTATCTCATATCATTGGTAATCAGGCATTGCGGAAGATCTGGGTCTCAGTTATTCAGCAAGCTTCTTATTAGTATGGTCAAAAATCACGAGACAATACCAAAGCGGGATCGCTTCCCGATCTCGGGAAAAGGTTCCGTAAATCAGGATAAAAAATGCAAGTGTTTGACGAAGGATCGCCGCACGATGCGGTAAAAAGCCGGAATTGTGAAAAAAAGAGAGGATTTCCCCAACTGGCACAGGTCTTGCTACTTAATTTAAATCAGATCGCTTCATTTATTTTTCTAGGAGGGTAACGCATGGAAATAAAAGATGGAATATTATATTTTGACGGATGCAATACGGTTGAGCTTGCCGGGAAATACGGAACACCGCTGTACCTGGTGTCGGAGAGCATAATCATTCAAAAATGCAGGGAATTAAGAGACTGCTTTTTAAACCGCTATGAC
>JAQUYZ010000259.1 GCA_028691625.1 Eubacteriales bacterium | reverse complement strand
TATTGGTGCCGACCGGCAAGACGAAAGCGCCTTCAACAACTGTATAGGAAGCAAAGGTGTTATACAATGCCCAGATACTCATGGTAAACATGAACAAGGATGGAAGGAAGGTCGTCAGCCAGACTTTCGGATGTTTCGCAGTTCTTTGCAGCCATACCGTGATTCCAACGAGTGCAAGAGCAGCCAGCAATTGATTGGATGCTCCGAAGGTTTTCCAGAAGAGACTCCAGATCGCGACAGGTGCACCGGTCGGGTCTGTGAGCTTGATCGACATCAAAATCAGCGGAATCCCACCGATACACAGCGTCCCTATGAGTCGCCCGGATAATCCCTTTATGCCCGTGATCTCCTGGAAGATATAGCGGCCCAGCCTTGTACAGACATCCAAGGTGTCATAAACAAAAGTGGTGAAGGCCATCAAACCAAAAGAGATACCGAAGGCTTTGCTGATGCCGATCAGGCTCATAAAGGAACCAAGTCCGTTTGCATAAATAAAGTTTGGTGATTTGCCCAGAAGCTCATCCCCTGACGGCAGCATCATCACCGTTGATAAGGCAATCATCGCAACAACTGCTTCTGCAAGCATCATGCCGTATCCAATGGGTTTTGCGTCCGTTTCTTTTGCCAATTGCTTTGATGTCGTTCCGGAGCTTACCAGACTATGGAATCCGGAACAGGCGCCGCAGGCTACCGTGATGAAGAGCATAGGAAACATGGGTTTCCAGAAATCACTGTCGCCGAGTTGATGCGTAAATGCCGGATATTGTACTTCAAAACCGCCGAAGATGATCCCGATAAAAGCGATGATCAGTGTTGCAAAGAGAAAATACCCGCCCAGATGTCCACGGGGCTGAAGCAAGGCCCAGACAGGAACGATACCTGCTATGAAGCAATATCCAATGATGATGAAGTTCCAGATTTTCTGCGCATCCTGCGGGGTATCAAGACCCAGTACGGCAGAAAGATCAAAAGGTATGTACTGTCCGACCCAGATTGCAACTCCGACCAGGATCAGAAAGACTGGTGTCGCCACGCTGAGCTTCAGCTTTGTATACTTCAGCAGAAAGCCCATGATAACCGGCAAAATCAAATACAAGATGGAGGATGTTGCCGTAGCTCCGCCGCCGACTGTTTTGCCATCCGCCAATTCGATGGTGTTGACAAAAGAAGAGGTTGTGATGTCGGTAAACGCGACAATGACCATAACGAGAGAAAAGAAGATAAAGATGTTGAACAGGATCCAGACGCGTTTGGATACATAGTTTTTCATTGTGTCTGCGATTCCTGCCGCCTTATGACGGATGGAAGCTACCAAGGCGCCCATATCATGCACGCCGCCGCAGAGAATTGATCCGATCATAATCCAGATCAGCGTCGGAACCCAACCAAACGCGATTCCTGCAATGATGGGGCCTGTCACGGGACCTGCAGCTGCAATTGCCGAGAAATGCTGACCGGCCAGATATTTTGAATCCGCCGGCACAAAGTCAACGCCATCTTCTTGTTCTACAGAGGGAACCGCATTCTTGTCGTCAAGTTCAAACACCTTCTTTGAGACAAACTTTCCGTAGGTAAAGTAGGCAAACACTAATATCAAAACACCTACGCCTACAATCAATAAAATATTCATATGATACCTCCTTTGCGTGCATAAATATACACGTCTATTTGATGTAAAAAATAATCCTATTCTGAGCAGTTGTCAATACTAAATATTTAAATCAGTTGAAATATGAATTGACATTACCAACATTTGATCATTTTTACCGATTTATTTGTAGAAAAATGTCAAATGAATGAATAAATATATATAATAATGGTTGTTTATACTTTCATAAGCAAATTAAAATAAACAGATAAAAGAGGTAATCAGAAAGCCCCCGTTGAATACCTGATTGGGTTGGAGCCTTTGTTAAGACTTTAACTCATTATTCGTAATCATGATTTCAATATATTGACCATTATGCCTACAATAATTAAAATAATTAATAAATATATTAATTATTTTAATTTTGGTATTGATTTCTAAATTTTATAGTGCTATAGTAGGGTTACAGAAGAGGAGGGGTTGAGTATGGCGTATCGAATCATCAGTAAATGCCCGGTTTGCAGCAGCAAGCTCAGGGTAGTCAAACTAAAATGCAGCAAGTGCGGCACCGTGATCGAAAATGAATTTGAATTATCAAGGTTTGAATATCTGGGAGAGGACCAGCTGCGCTTTCTGGAGATCTTTGTCAAGTGCAGGGGGAATATCAAAGATGTTGAGAAAGAACTTGGGATTTCTTATCCGACCGTAAGAGCGAAGCTGGATGAGGTTATTTCAGCGCTGGGGTATGTTGTGGTAAAAAAGCCCGTCATCGAAAGCAAAGAAATTATTGATATGCTCGAAAAGGGTGAAATATCGGCTGACCAGGCCGTCAGCATGATGAAAGAAAATAATGTTTGAAAGGGAGTAAAAAAATGAAGGAAGAGATTACAAGAATTTTAAAAATGGTAGAAGAAGGAAAAATTGATGCGGATAAAGCATCAGCGCTGATCGCAGCATTGCATTCACAACCTGAAACACAAGCGCTGTCAAAGCCGGGGAACAGTGATAAAATGCTGAGGGTGAGAGTCGTCTCCGCAACAGAGGATAATGTTAATGTAAATGTACCGGTCAGCTTTTTAAAGGCCATCGGTACTGCGGTGAACAATGTCAAGATCCCAGGTGTCTCTGAGCAGGAGGGCGTCGATATCAAGATGATCATGGAAGCGATTGATTCAGGACTGGAAGGAAAAATAGTCGATGTGAAATGCGGCAACGGCGATACCGTAGAAGTCACCATAGAGTAGAGGAATGTAAAGTGAAGATATACTTAAAGCTTGAGAACGGAAAGCGGTTTTTTATACCGGCACCGATGTGGTTTGTGAAGGCTGGTCTGGGCGACCTTGGCGTTAGGTTTGCGAAAAAACACATTCCGGAAGAACGGAGAGCCAATATCGAAAATATTGACTTCAGGGAGCTGAAAAAAGCATTGGATGTTCTGAAAATGTACAAAGGCTTAACGATGGTTGATGTGAAGGCAAAGGACGGAACAGAAGTGAAAATTGTAGTATAAAAGAAATGAAACCCCAAGATGTACAGATGCCATCGAGGGGTTTCTTTTTATCGTCTATGGTTTGATTTGTGCTTCGGACCCTGGCGTTTGCTTGCCTTTTCAATTAAAACCTTACGGCCCCGGTGGGTGAAGTTCCGCATGGAATCGATCAACTCATCGGCATATTCGGCAGGAATTTCAACGAAAGAAAAGTTCTTATGAATATCGATCTCTCCGATTAGCTTTCCCGGGATCGTGGATTTTGAGGCGATGCTCTGAACGATGTTCTTCGGCTGTATATGATCCATGGTACCGATGCTGAAAAACAATCGGGTCATGCCTTCCTTTCTGTACCGTGTGCGATCCTCGTCCAAATCGGATTGCTCATAGTTTCTGCCGTCCAGTTCCTCGAAGGCAAGGCTAAATAATACCGAAGCTACATCCAGTGTGGTGGCGTCAGCGGAATCCTCCAGGATTTTTTCGATGACCGGATGGTATTTTGTATAACTTTCTGAGGATTCCAGCAAGGCCAGCACCTCATTCACAGCGCCTTCCAGCTTGACCTCCTCCACATCGGAGATCGTAGGCGGTTTCATGGGCAGGATTTCCGATTTGGTATAGCGTTGAATATCCTTTAGCTTATAGATGTCCCTGCCGAAGATGAAGGAATAAGATACGCCTTTTTTACCGGCACGACCGGTTCTGCCGATCCTGTGTACGTAATATTCTTCGTCATTGGGAATGTCATAATTAAATACAGCTTCAATATCATTGACATCGATCCCTCTTGCGGCAACATCCGTTGCGACAAGGATTTCAATAAGACCCTTTCTGAATTTTGTCATGACGCGGTCGCGTTCGGTTTGCTTCATATCGCCATGGAGCGCTTCCGCGGAGTAGCCTCTGGTCTGCAGGGAACTGGTCAGTTCATCCACCCGTTTCTTTGTATTACAGAAGACCAGC
>JAQUYZ010000258.1 GCA_028691625.1 Eubacteriales bacterium | reverse complement strand
CAGCTGTCGCATCCAGCGCACCCCTCTCAAGGATATAAATATAGCTTTCATCGGCCCCCGTGAGGTGGTTTCCGTTTCTGTCGAAAATGGTTCCTCTGGCATCCTCCCCGTTCAGGGTGATTCGCTGCTGTTTCGCACTTACCGAGGCATATTTTTCACTTTCCAGTAACTGTACCTGCGTCAGTCTGGCCGTCAAGATCAGAAGCAGAACACCAAAGCCAATCATCAGTACGATTAGTCTTTTTTTCATGTTAAAAACCCCCCACAACCATTTTTCCATGGTAGGGGGGTTTTTATACTTATCACTAGTATGCTGTAACCTTAAAAAGTTTACATCTGCAGGTCAATTATCCGACTGGAAAAAAGTATTTTATAATATCAGCTCGTCCAATTTGCATTGTAAATTGTCGACGAACTTATGCAAGGAAATCACAAATCTTTGATTTGTAGATTTCTACTGCTGAAACCGTGAAACCGATTACCGACCTTGATGCGAAGCATCTTAAGGGAGGCGGTTTCCGTGAAAATACTTTTTTATAGTTCGTGCATAAGAAGACCGCTGCCAAGCTTTGGCTCGAACCATGTGGATTTCGGAGGCATAACCATACCCTTGTCTGATACTGCCAGTAAATCGGAAATCGAAACAGGATACAGCGCAAAGGCCACGGTCATATCCTTGGCAACCCGTTCTTCCAGCTCTCCCAAACCCCTGATACCGCCTACAAAATCGATCCGTTTATCCGTCCGCGGATCGTTGATCCCAAGGATCGGCTGCAGCAGATTTTCCTGAAGAATCGAAACGTCGAGGCATTTGATGACATCTTCGTCGCAGACGATCTCAGGTTTCGCAGTCAGCTTGTACCATTGATCCTTCAAATACACTCCAAAGCTATGCTTTTCTAACGGCCTGTACGGACTGTTTTCTGCCGGCTCAACGAGGAATTTCTCAGCAACCTTTTGTAAAAATTCTTCCCTGGAAAGGCCGTTCAAATCCTTCACAACCCTGTTATAGTCAAATATTTTTAAATCAACATCCGGAAAGAGGACCGCCATAAAGTAATTGAACTCCTCTTCCCCCGTATAACCCGGATGCGCTTCCCTGCGTTTCTGTCCAACCTTTACAGCAGAGGCGGAGCGATGATGCCCATCTGCGATGTAGAGGGAATCGATTTCATGAAACAGGGCAGTCAGTGAGTCGATTACGTTCAGATCTGTTATCGGCCAAAGTACATGGCTGATCCCGTCCTTTGTCTTAAAATCATAATCCGGTGCATGGCTGTTCATCCAGCCTTCAATCAGTGTGCGCAATCTCTTATCGTCGCGATAAGTCAGGAAGACCGGTTCCGTATTTGCATTGCAGCGGTCAAAGTGATTGATCCGGTCCAGTTCCTTTTCCACCCTGGTAAATTCATGCTTCTTGATCGTATCATTCAGATATTCGTCTATAGAAACGCAGCCTGTGATCCCGACCTGGGAGCGGTTATCCATCGTCTGTTTGTAAATATACAGCAGCGGCTCTTCCTCTCTGATCAGAATTTCATTGGCCAGAAAATCATCGATATTTTTCTTTGCTTTGGCATAAACCTGATCAGAATACGGATTGTCCACATGGGGAAGATCAATCTCCGATCTGCAGATATGCAGATAGCTGTATGGATTTTCTGCAGCCATTCCAGCCGCTTCCTCTCTGTTCATTACATCATAGGGAAGAGAGATTACCCTGTCTGCAAAGTCCTTCGCCGGCCTGACCGCACGAAAGGGTCTCACGATTGCCATTTGATTACCTCCAGTATTTTTTGTGTCACTTCTTCTATTGTCATTCCCGTTGTATCCAATTCGATCGCATCTCCGGCCTTTTTCAGCGGATTCAGCACCCGTGTCGAATCATTGTGATCCCTTTGGATAATATCCGCCTCGACTTGTGCCAAATCAGCGGTTTCACCTTTTTCCGAGAGCTCCAGCCACCTTCGTTTTGCCCGCTCCGCAGAGGAGGCCGTCATAAAGAATTTGTACTCCGCATCCGTCAGCACGTTGGTGCCGATATCTCTTCCGTCCATCACGACGCTTTTGACTTGTCCCATTTTTCTTTGAAGCACTACCAGCTTTTCCCGGACCTCCGGCAATGCGGAAGCGTCAGATGCTATCTTTGAAACGGCGGGCGTTCTGATCTTATCATTCACAATTTCACCGTCCAATATAATAGTTCCGTCAATAAAATCGATTTCCGTCTGTGCAAGAAGCTGCTTCAACGCTTCCTTATCCTTGAGATCGATCCGGTTTTCCAGAATCTTGCAGCCGATGGCGCGGTACATCGCCCCCGTATCGATATAGTCGATTCCCATCTGCTTAGCCACCCGCTTGGCAATCGTACTCTTACCGGCTCCGGAAGGGCCGTCGATGGCAATTCTTATTTTATTTTTCATTCAGCTTTTCCTTTCCCAGCAGTTTTTCTATCTCCGCAACGAAAGTGTTTACGTCCTTGAACTGACGGTAAACGGAAGCAAAACGGACATAGGCGACCTCATCGAGATCCTTGAGATGCTCCATGATGACTTCCCCGATCAATTTGCTTTCCACTTCTTTTTCCATCATATTGTTCAGTCCGCGTTCAATATCGTCAACGATCTTTTCAATATCAGCAATCGGTACGGGTCTTTTTTCACAAGCCTTGATGATGCCGTTCATCACCTTGTTTCTGTCAAAAGCCTCACGGCTGCCATCTTTTTTGATCACCATAAAGATCATTTCTTCCACTTTTTCATAAGTGGTAAACCGTTTATTGCAGCTGTCACATTCCCGCCTGCGTCTGATCGCATGTCCCTCTTCTGTCGGCCTTGAATCAATTACTCTGGTATCCAGATTTTCACAAAATGGGCATCTCATTTTATTCCCTCCATTACAACGGCCTATACTATTGCTATTACTTCCTGGGTTTATTCTACCTATATATTGTGGCTTATGCAAGCGTTTTTATCCTGCTTCACGAGCAGTGTCCCGCTCATTCCCCATTCCGTTTCCGCTCTTCTTCAAAGCTGCTGTACACGCCAAATTTCGACATATGATTTCTTTCATAGTCGATATCCGTTTCAAATACGCCGGCAACATCAACAAGGATCACGTCATCTCCAATTCGCTTGATATCCTTCCATTTGATTACATAATCGTTGTCGCCGCGCCCGAAAAAGCTGAATAAGCTCTTCTGGGCGGGAACGATGATCCCTTCGATCAATCCTTTTTCGAGGTTAACCTCAATATCATACACATAACCAAGACTTTTTCCGTCATAGATATTGATCACCTCTTTATTCCTCAAGTCCTGTGTACTTATCATTTCTCTGATCCCCCTTTATCTCCTTCGTTGAATTCTGCCCTTCAATGTGCTCACTAAATATTTATGATGCAAAAAGAAAAAGTATGCCCTTTTGGACATACTTTTTCATTTGTTGTCAGACGATCAATGAAAAGGTTCTATGCTCGATTCTATCTTAGATATGATATGCGACTTCCTTGTGGATGGAGACATCCAGTCCTTCTCGTTCTTCCGCCTCCGATACTCGAACCGGAACGAAAATGTTAACGACCTTTAAGATAAGCAAAGTTACGATGAATGCATAGGCCGAAGCGATCACGACACCTGCAACTTGAATGATAAATTGATGTGCATCGCCGTAAATAAGCCCATTCACACCATTAATCGATCCTAATGCAAAAACTCCTACCAATATGCTTCCCATCATTCCGCCGACGCCGTGTACTCCCCACACATCCAGCGCATCATCCCATCCGAGCCTGATCCGCAGCTGAACGGCATAATAACATACATATCCGCTTAATAAACCAATTACGACAGCAGCCCAAGGAGGTACAAAACCAGCAGCAGGTGTGATGGTTGCAAGACCTGCCACAGCACCAGTCAAAGCGCCGACAAAGCTTGGTTTTTTATCTCTGATCCATGAAATAGCGAGCCAAGTTACCATAGCAACAGAAGCGGCAATATCTGTATTGATAAAAGCGACAGACGCCAAAGTGTTTGCACCCAA
>JAQUYZ010000257.1 GCA_028691625.1 Eubacteriales bacterium | reverse complement strand
CGAAAAAAGCAGAAGCGGAAGGATTGGAGCCTTTAATTATATCCGGGGACAAGGACGAACTGCAGCTTGCTACCGAGAAGACCAAGGTGCTGATCACGAAAAAGGGTATTTCCGAGTTTGAACTCTATGATGAAGCTGCAATGTTTGACAAATACGGGTTTTCCCCGGAGCAGTTCATCGATTACAAGGGTCTGATGGGAGATCCATCCGACAACATCCCGGGTATTCCGGGGGTTGGCGAGAAGACTGCGCTCAAGCTTGTTCAGGAGTATGGAAGCATTGAAAATCTCATTGCGAACACAGATCAGATCACCAGCAAATCACTGAAGGAGAAGATAGAAGAAAACGCCCAGCTCGCACGGATGAGCAGAAGACTGGCGACGATCAATACAGAGGTGCCGATCGAGATTGACTTTGCAGAGTTTAAGGCGGAAGAGGCTGATTATGATACGCTCATCGATCTGTACATTAAGTTGGAATTCAATAGCTTTTTGAAAAAACTGCAGCCTCAACAGGGAAAACCGAATACCGAAAATACAAAAAGAATGGATTACAGCCTTACGGGGAATTATGAGGCATCACATCAGGTTTCGTTTGTGCAGGACCGGACCGGACTGAAGCAGATCCTTATTTCCCGGGAAACGGAGTTGGATTTCCTGCGGGAGGATCTGAAAACAGATCAGAATATCGTATTGAAAGTCTTCCATGATCATAATCACAAGGATATTCCTTGCATTTACGGAATAAATATTCTGTCAACCAATGCAAGTTACTTTATTAAGACCGAAGGCACTGATTTACTGCGGTTTATGGGAGATATCCTGATCCGCGACGGAATAAAAATATCTGGCCACAATCTCAAAGATGATTATTATGCGTTGCTGGCAAACAGGCTGTCAGTTTCTTCGTCATCTCAGCAAAGGAATTTGATTTTTGATACGGGGTTTGATACGATGATTGCCCAATATCTGCTGGATCCCTCACGAAGTGATTATGGTCTGAAATCAATGATGCTGGAGTATTTTCATGAGGAGATGGAGGAGGAATCCGGCTTTCTGAGCAGTCATGGTCAGATCGGCTTTCTGTCCCAATCTGAGCAGCAATACATGGACTATGGAACCAAATGGTGCGCTTCCGTCGAAAAGTTAATCAACGTGTTAAGTCATAAATTAACGAATGAAGAACTGGAAACAGTATTTTATGAGGTGGAACTGCCCCTCGTCGAAGTACTGGCTTCTATGGAATGTGAAGGATTTGCGGTGGATAAAAAAGAATTGATGGATGCGGAGGTAACCATCAGTGAAAAAATCAATGAATTGACCGCAAGAATTTATGAACTGGCAGGAGAAGAATTTAATATCAATTCACCGCTGCAGCTCGGGGTTATTTTGTTTGAGAAGCTGGGGCTGCCATATGGGAAAAAGACAAAGAGGGGTTATGCCACGGGAATCGAAGTTCTTGAAAAGCTGAGGGATGACTATGAAATCATCGGCCTCATTCTGGAATACCGCATGTACTCCAAACTGAAGAGCACCTATATTGAGGGACTTTTGCCTTTGATTCACAAGGATAATAAAATTCATGCCCATTTCCAGCAGACAGTGGCCGCAACGGGTCGTATCAGCTGTACCGAGCCAAATTTACAGAACATACCGATCCGGCAGGAGCTTGGCAGAAAACTCAGGAAAGCCTTTGTAACGGAAAACGGGGAATATGTGCTGGTTGGCGCGGATTACTCACAGATCGAGCTGAGGATTCTTGCGCATCTGTCACAGGATCCGCTTTTAATCGATGCATTCAACCAGGGCGATGATATTCATAAAATCACTGCTTCCAAGGTTTTTGGAATTTCTGAGGATCAGGTAACGCCTCTCCAGAGAAGCAATGCAAAGGCTGTCAATTTTGGCGTGATCTACGGTATGAGCGGCTTTGGGCTGTCGACGGAATTGAATATCACGAGAAAAGAAGCAGAGCGGTATATCGGGGAATACTTTAATAAGTATACCAAAGTCAAGGAGTTTCTTGACGGTCTCGTAGCAAGTTGCAAGGAAAAGGGATATGTGACTACAATTATGAAACGAAAAAGGATTATCCATGAGATCAATGCGAGCAATTATATGGTAAGGCAGGCCGGAGAGAGGCTGGCGATGAACAGTCCGATCCAGGGGAGTGCGGCAGATATCATCAAGCTTGCAATGATCAAGGTTTATCAGCAACTATATCGGAAAAAAATGAAATCAAAATTGATTCTGCAGGTCCATGATGAGCTGATTATCCAGACGCATAAAGAGGAATTGGACCAGATAAAAAAGCTGCTTGTAGAAAACATGGAGAATGCTGTAAAATTAAGTGTAACCCTGACCTCTGAGCTGTCGACGGGAAAGAACTGGTATGATTTAAAATAGTACTTACTTGGTTTCTTCATAATGGAGGGGATTAATAATGAAAGTGATCGGATTGACAGGCGGGATCGGTTCGGGGAAAACAACGGTGACAGATTACCTCACCTCGAGAGGATTTCACGTTTTAGATGCCGACAAGATTGCCCGGGAAATTGTTCTTCCCGGTTCGGAAATCCTGATTCAGCTTGCTGCTGTCTTTGGCAGTGAAATCCTTCTGGAGGACGGGAACCTGAACAGAAAAAAACTTGGAGCGATCGTTTTTTCCGATGCTGAAAAAAAGAAGACACTGGATGCCCTGATGCATACCAGAATTTTGGAGTTGATTCATGAGAGAATCCTGCTGTTCCGGGAGAAAGGCGAGAAAAAGGTGATCTTCATCGATGCGCCGTTGCTCTTTGAAACCGGACTGGACAGCAGTGTCAGCGAGATCTGGGTGATTGATGTCGATGATGAAACCAGAATCGAGCGGATCATGGAAAGAGACGGTTTGAACCGGGAAGATATCGAGAAAAGAATCAGCACGCAAATGGCGCAGGAAGAGAAAAACAGATGGGCAGATGTGATTCTGGACAATTCGGGGGATCAGAAAATGCTTTACCGGCAGATTGAAGAGCTGCTGAAGAGACTATAAGGAGAGTGAAATGTTGAAGAAAATCATTGCAGTATCTGCAATTTTCATCATAATCATATCGAGCCTGAGCGGCTGCGGAGAAACGACCAATTTTCTTGGCGGGGCAGCGCAAGAGGAGAAAAAGACCATTCGTTCCGATGAAGTCTTTATCCCAATCGAAAAAATTAGAACACTGAACCCAATCGTCACAAAGGATGAAGATGCATATTATGTGAACAAGCTGATTTATGAAGGCTTATTTGGATTTGACAAAAATCTTGCATTGACCAACATCCTGGCAGATAATTACTCCTATGGGCAGGACGCAACTTCCGTTACAATCAATCTGAAACGGGGGATAGCCTGGCAGGACGGCAAGGAGCTGACCGCGGAAGACGTGAAATTTACGATGGATGTGATTGCAAATGCAGCCTATTCCAACAGTACCTTATACAGCACTGATATCAGCAATGTGAAGTATACAAAGCTGAACAACAAGGACCCGTATCAGATTACGATTTATTTTACGAATTCTCAAAATATTGCTTTGAGCAACTTCACATTTCCCATCATCCCGAAACATCAGTTTAAAAATATCGAAGCCGCAAAGAAGGCGGATCCCGGCTTTATTCCCGTAGGAACTGGCATTTATAAGGTCGTGGATTTCAATGAGCTGTCTCATATTATTTTAAAAGCAAATGAGAACCATCATGGGGGAAAGCTTCCGACCAATACGCTGAACTTCCAAATCATTCCCGAAAAAAGGGATGCGATCAATCTCATGGATGTCAACAATATTTCCATTACCTTTTCAAAGGATTTGGATAGGGATACCATCTATACCAATAAAGATGTCAGTGTGATAAACTTTCCTTCCAACGAGGCAGAACTGATTGGCTTCAATTTCAGAAGTCAGGTGCTGAAAGATGCAGAAGTAAGAAAAGCAATCGCAAGTTCAATTGATACAGTAGAAATTATCGAAAGCGCATACTATAAAAACGGTATTCAGAATGATACGATTTATTTTCCGAATTTTCTGGGTGTCAACAGTTCAAA
>JAQUYZ010000256.1 GCA_028691625.1 Eubacteriales bacterium | reverse complement strand
TCGGCGCCTGGAATGTGAAGGTGATCGAAGGAAAAGCACCGGAGGCACTGACCGCACTGCCGGCGCCTGACCGCGCGTTCATCGGCGGCTCAAAGGGCAATCTCCCGGAGATCATGGCAGTTCTGATACAGAAAAATCCACGGATTCGCGTGGTGGTCAACGCAATTACTCTGGAAACGATGGCGGAAGCCCTCACCCAGTTTCAAAAGCTCGGATTCGAGGAGATTGATCTCGTTCAGATCTTCGCAGCCCGTGGGAGGGCAGCGGGAAGCTATCATATGATGCAGGGACAGAATCCGGTTTTTATCATCAGCGGAGAAAAAAAGTGACGGAGGGGACATGGAACAGAAAAATATACCGAGGATCATGATCGCGGCAGCGGGCAGCGGAAGCGGAAAAACCACCGTTACCTGTGGTCTGCTCCAGGCATTCCTTAATCGGGGATGGAAGCCGGCCTCCTATAAATGCGGTCCGGATTATATCGACCCCATGTTTCATTCCGAAGTTTTGGGAATCAAGTCCAGGAATCTGGATTTGTTTTTTACCGATGAAAATACGACAAACTATCTTTTGTGCAGAAACGCAGGGACGGCGGATCTGGCTGTTCTGGAAGGGGTCATGGGCTATTACGACGGTCTGGCCGGAAAATCCACTGACTGCAGTTCCTATGATCTGTCCCGGAAAACCGGAACCCCGGTCATCCTGGTAGCCGACTGCAAGGGGATGTCCGCCTCTATCGTCGCGCTGATCAAGGGCTTTATTGAACTGCGGAAGGATCACTGTATCAAAGGGGTGATTCTGAACCGGATCCCGCCGATGCTCTATGAAGAAATCAAGAACCTCATTGAGGAAGAGCTGCCGATTGAGGTCTTGGGATATCTGCCCGTTATGGCCGACTGCCGGCTGGAAAGCAGACATTTGGGTCTTGTGACAGCAAAGGAGATCGGTAACCTGCAGGAAATCATAACCAAAGTCGCAGCGCAGATGACAGCTTCTGTCGATCTGGATCGGATTCTTGCCATCGCAGAGGAAGCACCGTCGATCCGCTTCCAAATCCCGGAGGCAATCAAACGGATCAGGGCACAGACAAAACATGAGGCGGGTGTAAAAATTGCGGTTGCAATGGATAAAGCCTTCTGCTTTTACTATCAGGACAATCTGGACCTGCTTGCGGAGCTGGGAGCGGAACTCATTCCTTTCAGTCCCCTGGAAGAAAAGGCACTGCCTTCAGACATACAGGGCCTGATTCTTGGCGGAGGCTACCCGGAGCTTTATTTAGAGCAGCTGTCAGGGAATCAGACAATGCTGGAGAGCATCAGAGGTGCCATTGAGGGAGGACTGTCCTGCCTTGCGGAATGCGGCGGCTTTATGTATCTTCATCAATGGATGAAGGATAGAGACGGAACAAGATATCGAATGGCCGGTGTCATCGAAGGAGAAAGCTTTCCCACAGAGAGACTTACCCGGTTTGGTTATCTTACGCTGACTGCTTTGGAGGACAATTTGCTGTGCGCAAAGGGAACGGAGCTGAAGGGGCATGAATTCCATTACTGGGACAGCACCAACACGGGGCACGGCTTCCAAGCAAAAAAACCGTTACGAAAGACAAGCTGGGACTGTATGATCATAAAGGGAAACCTGCTGGCCGGGTATCCACATATTCATTTTTATTCGAATATCGAGGCCGCAATTGAATTTTTAGGGAAAGTGAGAGGGACAGAAAAACAATGAAAGAAAAAGAACTGTTTCAATTGATCAACTCGATCGGGGACTTGGACCGGGAAGCGATGGAAATTGCCAGAAAGCGGGAAGAATCCCTTGCAAAGCCGCCGGGCAGCCTGGGTCGCCTTGAGGACATTGCAGTGCAGCTTTCCGGAATCAGCGGCAATTTACATAACAGCGCCGACAAAGCGTGCATTGCCATCATGTGCTCCGACAATGGCGTGGTGGAAGAAGGCGTGTCTTCGGCGCCTCAGTTTGTTACGCTTGCGCAGACTATTAATTTTACCAGAAGGCTGACCGGGGTCGGTACCCTGGCAAAATTTTTTGATACAGATTTACTGGTTGTCGATCTGGGGATCAACGCGGATCTGCCGAAAGAGCTCTTGGTTAAGGATGCGCTGGAAAAGGCCGGTACGGAAGTCAGAACCACCAATAAAATTGTCGACCGGAAGATCAGAAAAAGTACACATAATTTGGCTAAGGGGCCGGCGATGACCCGGGAGGAGGCCGTACAGGCGATCTTCACCGGTATCGAAATGGCGCGGGAGATCAAGCAGGCGGGGTATACCATCTTTGGTGTCGGAGAAATGGGGATCGGAAACACAACGACCAGCTCGGCGATCCTCTCCGCTCTGACCGGTCTTTCCGCATCGGAAACCGTCGGAAAAGGCGGCGGGATCACAGATAAGAGCTTTGCCCGCAAGAAAGAAATCATAGAAGCTGTAACTGTGGAATACGGATTCCGAGGGCAGGAGGATATTGATGTCATTGACGTTCTGACAAAGGTGGGGGGCTTTGATGTGGCTGCCATGGCAGGCGCCTTCCTGGGTGCAGCAGTCTATAGGCTCCCTGTTGTGATCGACGGGTTTATCTCCGTGGTTGCCGCGTATACGGCAACAAGGCTTGCACCGATGACCAAGGGATATCTGATCGCTTCCCATGTATCGAAGGAGCAGGGATACAGCCATGCACTCAATGCGCTGGGACTCCCGCCGATGCTGAATCTGGAGCTCCGCCTGGGGGAAGGAAGCGGCTGCCCCCTCGCGTTTCAGATTATTCGGGGTGCATGTGCGGTTATGAACCATATGGCGACTTTTGATGAGGCGGAGATCAATGATGACTATCTGGAGGAGATCAGAAAACTGGATTTTTAAATCAATTTGAGGAAGACCAGGGTGTAAGTAAAAGCTTGCACCTTCTTTTTTTTCTATAGATCCTTTCTGTAATATCAGTTGGCCGGCCACGGAAACAATATGAAATTATCACACGAAATAATGTAAAAAAATATACATCAATGCTTATGTGATGATAATAGAGAAAAACACAAATAATATTACGGCAGGAAAAATGGCATGCGAAACGTTGAAATATAGGCGTTATATGCTAGATACATAGTTTGAAAAACAAAGCCGAAATCTATTTACAAGCAATGATACAGGTGTTAAAATATTTACATAAGTAAAAAACGTTTGATTATATTTCATCGGGAGGGTAAGGTAATGATTAAATATGTTGCAGAACCGTTTAAAATTAAAATGGTAGAACCGATCAAGATAACAACGCGAGCGGAACGAGAGAAAAGCTTGAAGGAAGCGCATTATAATCCTTTCTCTCTGAAAGCCGAAGACGTGTATATTGACTTCCAAACAGACAGCGGAACCGGCGCAATGAGCCATGAACAGTGGGCCGGCATTATGGTGGGCGATGAGGCCTATTCCGGAGGGAAAAGCTATTATAAACTGGTCGAGGCAGGAAAAGAAATTTTCGGCTATGAATACATCCAGCCGGTGCATCAGGGCAGGGCAGCGGAAAAGGTTCTGTTTCCGATTCTGATTCAAGAAGGGCAGTACGCGATCTCAAATATGTTCTTTGATACCACTAGGGCCCATGTGGGCCTGGCAGGAGGGATTGCAGTTGACTGCGTCTGCGATGAGGGCCTGGACTCCAGCACCTACTATGATTTTAAGGGAAACATGAATGTCGAAAAACTGGAAGCCCTCATCAAGGAATACGGCAAGGAAAAGGTTGCAGTGATCATCATGACGATCACCAATAACAGCATCGGAGGTCAGCCGGTGTCAGTCGCAAACCTGAAGGCTAGCTATCAAATTGCGCAGAAATATCATATTCCGCTGGTGATCGATGCCGCAAGATTTGCGGAAAATGCATTCTTTGTGAAGGAAAGAGAGCCGGAGTGGAAAAACAAGACGATCAAGGAAATTGTAAAAGAAATGTTCTGTTATGCGGATGCGTTTACCATGAGCGCAAAGAAGGATGCGATCGTCAATATGGGCGGGCTCATCGGTGTCAAAAAGAACGAGGACTTGGTCAACGGCGAAAAGTCCAGAGTCATTCCC
>JAQUYZ010000255.1 GCA_028691625.1 Eubacteriales bacterium | reverse complement strand
CTCTTCAAACCTGGCAGTGATCAGTTTTCCGGTTTTTTTAAAAGGGAGTTTCAGGTCCGCAGCTTCTTTCTCGAAGCCTTCCGATCCCTGTACACACAATTTAGCCATCAAAGAACCGGGTTTATTGTTAAACCCGGCATGAAGGACCCCACTGTTCCTGCCGCTGATGCCAAAGGCCGTATCCGGTTCCTTTTCCAGCACACCGACAGTCACTGTATTCCTTTTCGTAATTTCTCGGCCAATGGCATTCCCCACTGCGCCCGCTCCAATGATCAGCACATTAAAAGATTTCATTGTTTATCCTCAATCAGGTATTTTTTCTCTCTCAGCTTCTTTTCGACGGAATCCAGAATCGCCTCCGAGTCGGCTTCCACCGTATGAAGATGGACGCCGCCGGTCAAATCCTTCAAAGGAATCGTCCTGTGACTCTTCAGTTTTTCCACAAAGTCATAGACATCCTGCCGGTTTTTGATGATCAGGCCGGTGGAGATCTCTCCGTAGATGTCGTGCATCACGATGACATCCAGCACCTTTCCGCCGTTGTCGACAATGGTGCAGAGCTCGTCCTCGATCTCGTCGTCCGAATGCTTCACCAGGAAGCAGCGGTTCACCTTCTGGACATCCCGGATATAGAGGACATAGCCCTTTGTCGTGGAAATGATATTACGGTTCACCGCCCGGAGCAAGGCGATATCCTGAACAATAACCTGCCTGCTCACAGTAAGCTTTTTTGCCAGCTCCGCGCCGGAAACCGGCTCTTCGCTGCTTCGCAAGATTTCTATGATTCTGGTTCTTCTTTCTTCTCCCGTCATATGGATCCCACCCTTTCCATATTCGCCTGCATTATAAAATAAAATCGTATCTCAATACTTATTATTGTCTCTATTATACCGCATAGGAAGAAATTTTTCGACTGCGTATTCCGTTTCGTCTGTTTCACGAAGAAACCGGTTACGGAAGCATCGTCCTGTGCTTATAGGAAAAGAACGGCATTGTCACATCGAAATAAAGCCGGGATACGCCTTCCCCTTCTGTAAATTTACCGTCTTCGTAGTCGTTGGAGGAATCCCAGGTGGTATCGACGATGATCCAGCGGCCGTCGATGAGCGCTTCATTCCAGACATGGTTCGGTTCCATGTTCCGTAAATCCAGCACATCCCAGCTGCCCTCGCTTGTGACCCCGAGTGCGTATCCGATCACCTGCCGGTTCGGTATCCCTGCAGCGGCCAGCAGATCCTGGGTCAAATTGGCATATCCGCTGCAGACGGCATATCTGTTGTTCAGCACGGCAATGGAATTGATATTGGTTTGATCCGTCTTCCCGTTCAGAAAGTCGTGATCGTAATATATTTCTCCCGCCACCCAGTCATGGATCGCCTGAAGCTTCGTATAATCGTCTTCCATTCCGCCGGTGATCTCTTCCTCCAAGTTGACAATGGCGGAGACAAATTTATCTGTCGCTCTTGTGTTCGGCGTCATTTCATAATCTGAGGCTTCCGGTTGATTGCCGTTGTAAATTCTCAAATTCTGCCCGTAAACCGGAGATGCTCCGAAGGATAGGCCATCCTTCGTCTTTTTCAGAATTACGGTTGATAATACACTGCTGGTATAATAATTGTATCTTTCATCATTCCCGTAAACATCCACATAATATTCGCCCACGGGAAGCCTTTCCACAGAAAGCGCAATCTCATACCGGCCGTCACTGTCCATACGGCTCACCGTCTCGGCTTTCTTGACTTCCGTATCGGTGTCCGTGACACGAACGAGAAGATAGGTCTTGTTCCTGTCATCGCTGGTTCCCGTAATGGTCAGGGCATCGTCTGAAATCAGGAAGTTCAGATAATCCTCCTCATCGAAGCCGGTGGTGAGGCTGTCCCAGCCCTCCACATCTAAACCGTAGTTTTCGGCAAGCGCATCGGAAATCACTCCGGTTTCAATCAGTTCTCCGATCAGGGTCTGCTCCCGATCCTGACAGTCTGCCTCCAGATAGCAGAAGGAGGTTTCCAGCAAATCCCCTTTTGTGTAGGAGCCACTTCGTATGTAGGCTTCCGCCATATCATCCGGCAGTATGGATAGATCTGCGGCCTTGTTCACAGAATCATCCCATTGAAAATCCCCCCGGCTGTCGTCATAGCCGAGCACCCTCAGCAGGAGGGTGTTATACTGATCCGCTGTCATTTTATCGCCAACCCCAAACCGGGTATCACTTATCCCTTTGGAAATGTTTTCCGTATCGGCGTAGTTCACGTATCCCTTTGCCCAGTCAGGCACATCCGCAAACCGGCAGGGAAGCTCCTGCATCGCCAGCGCCTCTGTTTCTTTTCCCATCAGGCGGAGCAGAATGATGATCCCTTCCAGACGGCTGGCCGTTTTTTCCAGTCCATATCCCGTGCCGTCCCCCTTCAGCAGCTTGGTATCGATAAAAAAGCGCTCCACACTGCGGCTTTCATTCCGGCTGAAGGCAAAAGCCGGCATGCTTGTGATCATCAGCGCCGCGATAACGATCGCAACGAGAATGGTTGTCCTGTTTTTTTTCATCGTAATCGATTCCTTTCCAAGGGAGCTTGCGGCATATAGGCAAAAGGAAGCCGGATGAATTCCGGCTTCCTTTTGCTTGCTTCCTGGTGGGCGATATTGGGCTCGAACCAACGACTTCCACCTTGTCGAGGTGACACTCTACCAGCTGAGTTAATCGCCCGAAACACTTTTTTTGTCCCGTGAAAAAAATTATACCATACCTGTATCCGGACTTCAACCGAAATTACATGCAATTTATGATCTTCTTTACGAACCATTATCCGGAGAAAGTCCTCGAACGGCTGGCAATGGCATGATACAGTCTTTCATTCACCGGTGTTTCGATACCATACTTGCGTCCCAGCGCAAGCACTGTGCCGGAAAACAATTCCACCTCCGTCGTCAGCCCTGCTTCCATATCCTGCTGCATGGACGGTTTTCCCTCGGGTCTCAGAGTGGCCAGAACCTTCAGCCAGTATGCCAGGTCTGCTTCCGTCAGCGGAAAGCCTTCCCGTTCGGAGAGGGGAATCACTTCACGCATGGCTGCGATCATGGTCTCCCGCGCCTCGCCCTCCTGCTGCAGTCCGCCGTAATCGCACAAATACACGGAGGCGGTCTGATTGACGCCGACATTCAGCATAAGCTTGCCCCATAACCGCTTCATCATATCGGTTTCCACTTCGTGGGGAAACTCTGTTTTTTGAAAAAAGGCCTCAACCATCCTAACTTGATCTGAAACAGTTCCCGCTTCCCGGTCGCCGAAGCAAAGCATGCCCATATGATCAAAGGTCAGACGGTTTCCCGTTTTGATCCCGTCCATTCCCTGGGCAACACAATAGAGCACCTTGTCCGCGCCAAATGCTTCTTCGAGCATCCCTTCACTGGTGATCCCGTTTAAAGCGGACAGGAGGATCGTATTTTCCCCCACATGATTTTTTGCTGCGTCGATGGCCTCCACCAGATTATGAAACTTGACTGTAAATAGGACCAGGTCCGCCGGCCATGTATCTTCCTCCGGAGTAACATACTGAAAGTCACAGCGCTCTCCGTTACAGAAAATCCCATCCCTTTCGTATCGATCAATCCGTTCCCTGTCGGCAATGAATCTCAAATCCCCCTTCGGCATCTTTTTCGAAAGATGATTTCCAAAGGCGATGCCTAAATTTCCCAAGCCGATGATGGCTGCTGTTCTGATTTCTCTCATTGTACTCATATCCCCTTATCCTTGTTCTTTTTAACAGGATTATACCGTAGAAATCTCTCAAATTCAACACATTATGGCGAATTGTGTCTTGACGATTGAAGGGTCTGGGAGTACAATAATACTACTGACCGGCGAGTCAGAAATGTGTCATTACAATGTGAAACAATCAACAAAAGAAAGGATTTGAGATTCAATGAAAAAAATTTTATGTACAAGCTTAGTATTATTATTAATAGTAAGCGGAATTACTGCAGCGTTTGCAGCAGAGCCGGCAAAGACAACCGCCGCCGCTGCGGACACAACCACCGCCCCGGCGGTAACGGCTTCAGGGGCAGCCGCAACGATCGTACCCGATATGACCT
>JAQUYZ010000254.1 GCA_028691625.1 Eubacteriales bacterium | reverse complement strand
ATATCCTCGATCCGGGGACTGGGCCAGGCGGTTCAGATGCCGGCCGTCGGCGCCCTGATCCCGCAGATGGTGCCTGAGGACAAGCTCATGAAGGTGAATGGGGTCAACGGCAGCATCCAATCCTTTATCATGCTGGTTTCTCCCCTCGCAAGCGGTGCCTTGCTCTCTGTGGCCAGTATAGAAGTAATCTTTTTCATCGATGTGACAACTGCATTTATCGCGGTAGCAGCGTTGTTTTTATTTCTGCATATTCCGGTCCACGCAAAGGCGTTGGAAAAGCAAAAGGTCAATTACTTTACCGATTTGAAGGAGGGCTTTCGCTATATCGGGAACCATGCATATGTAAAAAAGATTTTCATATTCTGCGGGATCTTTTTCCTTCTGGCAGCACCGATGGCATTTCTTACTCCGCTGCAGGTGGCAAGGAGCTTCGGCAGCGACGTGTGGCGCCTGACCACGATTGAGATCACTTTTTCTGTCGGAATGATGGCGGGCGGCATCCTCATGGCATCCTGGGGCGGCTTTCGGAACAAGATTTATACGATGGTGATGGCATTTATCATTATGGGGGTCGGAACCGTTGCCCTGGGCGTGATTCCGATATTCTGGCTGTATTCGGTCATCATGGGAATTGTCGGCCTTTCTATGCCGATGCTGAATACCCCTTTTACTGTGCTGCTTCAGCAAAAAGTCGAAGAAGAGTTTCTGGGCAGAATCTTCGGGGTTCTGAGCATGATTTCAAGTTCCATGATGCCCTTGGGCATGCTGTTTTTCGGTCCGCTGTCGGATTTCGTTCAAATTGAATGGATGCTCATCGTAACAGGAATTCTGATGCTATGCGAAACCTTTTTTCTGATCGGTGACAAAGCGCTGATCGATGCCGGCAGAAGTTGACAAAAGGAAACATAATGTTTGCATTAAATCGATGAAATATGGTAAAATAAGAATGATACAAGAAACAGGGGAGGGATTAAGTATGAGTATTATTGAAGACATGAAGGGATCCGCGAAGGAGTTCGCCGGTGAGGTCAAGGGCAGGGCCGAGTCGTTCAAGGATCTGGCGAAAGACAAAGCGGAAGACTGGAAAGACATTGCGGAAGAAAGGTCGGAGCAGCTGATGGACCGGGCCGGGGAATGGAAGGATAAAATCGAAAACAAAACAGAAGACATGAGAGATATGCTCAAGGATAAAGCGGATGAGTACAAGCACAAAATGAAATAGAGTAAGCAGCATCGATGGTAGTAAATACAGAACCTCCAAATTGATGCAACGAAGCGCATACAGTTTGGAGGTTTTCATTTACGGGGATTTCCCGGCTTCAGCCGGGTTGGAATTTATCCGCTAGACTGCAACTGCTTTCTGGAAACTGAAAAAAGCAATACACCGGGAGGATAATGACTTGCTGCAAAAGGACATGAGGAAGAGCTATAAAGATCTTGTTGAAGCGTATGATTTTGCTCATATTGGCAGCTGGGAAATGGACATGCTGCAGAAGAAAGGCCGCTTGTCTTCAGAGGCTTATCGAATATACGGCATTTCTCCGGAAGAATTTGACGGAACATATGAAGGATTTATCAGTTTGATCCATCCGGATGACAGATCGGATGTGGAAGATAAAATAAAAGGAGTACCGGATGGAGCGTATCAAATGGAATACCGCATCATACGTTCCGACGGTTCCATTCGCAGCATACGCCAGCTTATAAGACCTGTTTGCGATCGAGAAAGTAGGTTGATGTATTTGTACGGAATGATCCAGGACAACACAAGAATGAAGGAATTTGAGAATTTTCTCGGAGAAACCGAGGAAACCATCGACCGGATCCAGAAACGGTTTCAAGTGCTGGTACAACAGTCCAGCGATGTATTTGAGATCATTTCTCCTGACTTCACGATTCAGTATATCAGCCCCGCAGTCGAAAAGATCACTGGATTTACTCCGGAGGAACGAATCGGGAAAAATGCACTGGAGTTCATTGAAGAGGAACAGAAACAAAGATTTAGCAAGATGATCGATACTGTTCTTGCATTTCCTGAGGAACAGATGCAGGGAGACCTCGCTATAAAGGATAAAAACGGCAAGGTGAGTTATCTTACATATACCGTGACAAATCAACTGTCGGAACCGTCCATTCAAGGTATTGTAATCAATTGGCGCGATATTACCGACCGCATTGAAAATCAAAAGGAGATCGAGTATATCGCAACACATGACGAGTTGACCAAGCTTCCAAACCAGGTTTCTCTCAAAAAGAAAATGAGTCAGCTGTGTGAGGAGTATTCCCATTTGGATCATAATTTTGCGCTGATCATGCTGGATATCGACGGCTTCCGTTATGTGAACGACGCATTGGGATACCAGCTCGGTGACCAGCTGATTGTTCAGGTTGCAAGTCGTTTGAAGGAATTTTTGGGTGAGAACGGATTCTTGTGCAGGTATACCGGCGATCAATTTGCAATGATTATACAAGACCTAAACAGCTCATGGGAATACGAGCAGACTGCCAAAAAGATCACAGAGCTGTTCAGGAATGCCTACAAAGTGGATCTCTATGAGCTGGATATGACGGGGAGTCTGGGAATCAGCATGTATCCCTATGATGAAAAAGATCCCGATCTGCTGATCAATTACGCCAACATCTCTCTGCTTCGTTCCAAGCATGAGGGGAAAAACCGTTATAAATTCTATTCCTCGGAAATCGGAATTCAGATTTATAAACAGGTCGTTCTGCGCAACGACCTTCTTAAGGCCATTGAAAGAAATCAGTTCCAGGTTTACTATCAGGCTCAGGTCAAGCTGGAATCCAGCGATATTCTGGCAGCGGAAGCGTTGGTTCGCTGGGAACATCCCGAATGGGGAATGGTATCGCCCAACGAATTTATCTCCATGGCGGAGGAAACGGGTTTTATCATCAATCTTGGAAACTGGATGCTTCATGAGGTATGCAAAAACTACAAAAAGTGGATGGAGCAGGGCATGGCGCCGATTAAGATTTCGGTGAACTATTCCAGCATTCAGTTTTTTGAACGGCATTTTGTGGAAAATATTATCGGTATCATCAATCAATATGAACTGAACCCCCATTTTCTCATTATGGAAATCACGGAAAGCGTCTTTATGAAAAACCCGGAAAAAGCAATTGTTGATATTAAACGGTTGCAGTCCACAGGGATTCAGGTTGCGCTGGACGATTTTGGAACCGGGTTTTCTTCCTTATCCTATTTAAACTCCTTTAATATCGATATTCTAAAGATTGACCGCTCCTTTATTAAAAATGTAATGATGGATGAGGCAAGTACGATCATCACAAGGTCCGTCATCGATCTGGCTCAGGAACTCAGGATCAAGCTTGTGGCGGAGGGGATTGAAAACCAGGAACAGCTTTCTTATCTGAAGGATCTGAACTGTTACAGCGGCCAGGGATATTTATATAATAAGCCGATGCCGCCGGAAGAGTTTGAGCAGCTGCTTGTGAGAGAGAAATGCCTGCCGAAACAATTGCTGAATGAGAAAAAGAGCGGAAAGGAAAACCGGAAATATCTAAGAATCAAGCTTCCTAAGCTTCTGGAGGCGGATATGTCGATTTTAGAGAAGCCGGAACAGAAGTACAAGGTGGGAAGTGTGAAGGTAGAAGTGAAAAACATCAGCTCGGAGGGGCTTTGCTTTGCAGCCGGGATCAGGCTGCCGGTGAACAATGAACTTCAGCTGCAATTTACCATCCCAACGAAGGAGGGCAAGGAAGCAAAGATTTGCGGATACCCGGTCTGGGCGCAGGAAACGGAAAAGAACTGGTATGAGTACGGCGTGGAGTTTGATCACAATCCTGCCGAAAAAATTGATTTAACCATGGAGCTCTATTCCCTGTGCAAGGATATGTACAGCTTTAATTAATCATTCCGCTTTTCCCTGTCAGATCACCGGAATGCTGTAATTTGGTTCCTTACAACAAAGAAAACCAAATTTATTTATATTGACAAACAGTTTCTTATCAACTATACTGAATTTGATCAAAAAGAAAAAAGACTATGATGGAGAGAGTAAGTATCTTTTAAAAGTCACAGCGATTCGGGGGCGGTGAGAGCCCGATACAAGTAG
>JAQUYZ010000253.1 GCA_028691625.1 Eubacteriales bacterium | reverse complement strand
TTATGTCGAGGCGGGTATATTTGGCGCCTCATTATATACGGTGCATGGAATTGAAAATATCCTCATGCATGACGTGGATCGTCATTCCCTGTACGTTGTTCTTCAGACGTTCCTGAAGCTCTCCCAACTCACAGTTCATTTTCTCAATATCGATCAGCATGACCATTGCAAAAAATTCCTGAAGTACCGACTGTGTTACCTCGATTACATTTGCATTCGCATCGGCACAGGTTGTGCTCACCTTTGCCAGTATTCCTACCATATCTCTTCCGATTACGGTAATAACTGCTCTCATCTCTCTTCCTCCAATATAAATTTTTTCTATAGCAATAGAATTATTCTATCACAATTTTCGTTGATTGCATAGTAGTAACAGGATACCCAATCTTAAAGATTTCATTATCGTTTCAATGTATCATCATAGCATACCAGCCTGTCAACCGCAATAGAATTACTGAATTTCACGGTTTAATCCAAGTGTGCTTTCCGTTTCAATTCTTGAAAAAAGGGAAAATATATCTTATGATACAATCGCAACGAAAAAAAGGAGATACCAATATGGAAAATGAGAAAAAAATGAATGAAATGCTCGGGAAAAAGGTATGGGCTGTAATCGGAGCCACTCCGAATCCGGATAAAACCGCAAACCGGATTTTCCATACACTCCGTTCCCACGGGTATGAAACCTATGCGGTCAATCCGAATTATGAAGAACTGGATGACGGAACGAAGTGCTATGCCTGCCTGGAGGATCTTCCCGAAAAGCCCGACTGTGTGGATTTCGTCATTCCCCCTGCAGTTACACTTAAAAGCCTTGAAGAAATGGATCCAAAGGAATTTCCAAATATCTGGCTGCAGCCCGGTACGTATGATAAGGAAATCGTAGAATTTGCTGAGAAAAAAGGATTCAAGGTCGTACACGAAGGCGCCTGCGCCATGGCCGCTGTGCGTTTAAGATAGGAGAAGCCTTCGCCGTACGTTTTGACAAGGGAAACCCTACATGAAATAACGCCGCCGCTGTTCGCGGCGGCGTTTCATGCTGCGTTATTTGTTCAGGCCTGTATAAACCAGAATCGCATCTCTGAGAAATTCCGCGGTTCCGGGCTGCGCTTTGTCATAATACGCTTTGAAGCGCTCGTCTTCCACATACATGTTCCCCAGTCCCGCATGGGCTTCTTTGGAATATTCGTCCCAGTACAGACAGAGCCACTGCCGATGGAGATCGACCGCTTTCTGGGCCTTTTCACTTGCAGGGTCTCCCGTTCCCAATGCTTCAGCCAAGGTTGTCTCAATCTCAGCCGCAAGCATCTCCGCCTTTTCGTACTCCTCCTGCGTCATATTCAAAACCCTCTGGTTTGAGTTGTCTGCCGCTTCGTTGCCGTACTTTGTTCTGACCTCTTCTCCATACTTCTTTTCGTTATCCTCTACGATTCTTTTTTTGAATCCTTCAAATTTTTCCTGATTGCTCATTTTGATTCTCCCTTCTGTTGATGCTATGGTTTTTTCCACATTTTCAACCAATCGGTCCAGTTGTTTCCTTTTTTCAAGAAGCCTGTCATGATGCTCATTGAGTGCACGAATTCCGTCAAATTCCGGAGCGGTCATGATCTTTTTTATGGTCTCCAGATCAACCTCAAGCGCTCTGTAAAACAAAATCTGCTGGAGCAGGTCGATTTCCTTCTGCCCATAGATCCGATACCCTGATGAATTGATTCTTGCCGGCTTAAGAATTCCGATTTCATCATAATAGCGCAGTGTTCTCGTGCTGACGCCTGCCAATTGACCAAGTTTTTGTATCGTATATTCCATGCTTACACCTCCTGATAGATTTATCATAAACCTTTACGTAACGTGAATGTCAACCATTTGTTAAAAATTATGAAAAATAATTGTGAGGAATGAAGATAAGGAGGTTACAATTTGCAGCTTTTTCCTGTAAAATTAAGTTGGCATCTATTTTGTTTATATTAATCGTATGATAGATTGATACAATCGTTGTACGATAATAACCTTTATGGAGGGAAAACGATGATTAACAGAGAAAAACTCGCAGCTCAGTACAAGAAAGAAATCGAATTATTTGAAAAGACGCATCCGAAATCGAAAGAGCTGTATGAAAGGGCAAAAGGAAGCCTGCTGCAGGGTGTTCCGATGAACTGGATGGTGAAATGGGCGGGCAGCTATCCCGTTTGCGTGGCCAATGCAAAGGGCGCTCATTTTCAGGATGTGGACGGAAACGATTATATCGATTTCTGCCTCGGAGATACCGGGTCCATGATCGGTCACGGAATGGAGCCTGCAGTAAAAGCGATTACGGAATATGTAAAACAGGGAACCACCTTCATGCTTCCGACAGAAGATGCAATCTGGAACGGCGAAGAGCTTTCCAGAAGATTTGGTATGAAATACTGGTCGTTTTCGACAAGCGCCACAGACGCCAACCGGTTTGCGCTGAGACTGGCAAGACAGGTCACAAAGAAGCCGATGATCATCGCCTATAACTGGTGTTATCACGGGACGGTGGATGAAACCGTAGCAATCATGGATGAGAACGGAAAAACGGTAGCCAAACCCGGAAATCTTGGCCCGCAGGTGGATCCGGGACTCACAACAAGGATGATCGAGTGGAACGATATCCCTGCGTTGGAGGCCACCCTTAAAATCGGTGATGTCGCTGCCGTTCTTGCCGAGCCGGTCATGACAAACTGCGGTATCGTTCATCCGGAACCGGGTTATCACGACGCACTCAGAGAATTAACAAAAAAATACGGCGCCGTTCTGATCATTGATGAAACCCATACGATCTGCACGGGTGTCGGCGGGTATACAAAAGCATACAATCTGAAACCGGATATGGTCGTGGTCGGAAAAACAGTCGCGGCAGGAATCCCCTGTGCGGCCTATGGTTTTACGCAGGAGCTCGGCGACCGGGTCGCAGCGGAAATTCCTTATGAGCTCTGCGATATCGGCGGTATCGGCGGTACGCTGGCAGCCAACGCACTGAGCATGCATGCCATGAGGGCAACATTGAGCGAAATCCTCACAGAAGATTTTTATGCAAGAAACATCCCCCTTGCCGCAAAATTTAACGAAGGCGTCCAGCGCGTGATCAATGAATTCAATCTCCCGTGGAATACAACCCAGCTGGGCTGCAGAACGGAATACTGGTTCAGAAAAGAGCCTGCAAGAAACGGCGGAGAAGCGGAGGCGGCCGTGGACTTTGCACTTGACCAGTACATGCACCTTGCATCGTTGAACAGGGGTATCCTGATGACTCCATTCCACAATATGGCATTGATCACCGCAGTCACAACGGAAGCGGATATTGACAAGCATACCGCTGTGTTCCGTGAAATCGTGCAGAATATCATAGACTAAGAGTCTGCGCTTTAAAAAAACATCGTGCACTTGTACGATGTTTTTTGTTGGCATTTTATAACCAAGGTATTCTAGTCAACCGCTAGATAATCCAAAATGATCCGATATGCTTCCACCAGGGATTCATAGGTAAAATTTCTGCAATTGGCCGGACTTGTGGACGGAAGATATATGGAGGACCGTCCGGTGTCCGGGTAGCATAGCTTGGCATAAAGCTCCGTTGCCTTCCTTCCTGTCGTAAAGACAGCCCCTATCTCTGATGCGGATAGAACCAGCCGGATGTCATTTGGCTCCGGATCCAATATGGTACTGTCATCGGCTCCTTGAATGCTGCAGGATTTCAGCACATCCCACATGGCAATCTTGTGCCTGCGCAAAAGCCGCTCTTTGTCTTCCGCGGTTTCCGGCACTGGTTCCCTGAGTATCTCCGCTAGAACCTTCCAGAGCCTGTTTTGAGGATGAGAATAATAGAAGCCGTACGCTCTCGATTTGGGGGACGGCATGGTCCCCAGAACCAGTATTCTGGAGTTCCCGTCATATACAGGTTCCAATTCGTGATAAACCTTCTGTGCTGCCATACTGCTCCTCTATTTTATGAACGTATTACGACGTCATAGCCTTCCTCTTCAATGGCCTCTTGAATGCGTTCCGGCTTTATTTCCTCTGCATTATATTCCACGGTTGCGGTTTTTCACTTCAGGTCCACTTCGACCCCCGCAACTCCATCCAGCGC
>JAQUYZ010000252.1 GCA_028691625.1 Eubacteriales bacterium | reverse complement strand
ACGGTTATCTTCAAGGTTCCTGTGAATATCAAGCTTTAGCCGTACTGCCGTTTAAGGATTCCCTTACTTTATTTGGCCTATGATCTGATCTCTTTATAATATTTTTTCTGATATTCCTTGCAGGAAATGCCGACCTTCTCTTTAAAAACCTTGCTGAAGTAATAAGGATTGTCAAAACCGACCCTTTCTGCAATTTCGTATATTTTGTAATGAGATTCCTTCATATATTCCTTGCACTTTTCAATCCTGTAATTGGTCAGGAATGTGGAGAAATTGATTCCTGTTTCCTGCTTGAAAAGCAGACTCAAATAGCTTTTGCTGATCTGGGAGTTTTCCGCGACCTCTTCCAATGTGATATTTCTTTCATAGTTTTCTTTGATAAACTGAATACTTTTGTAGATATAATAGGAATAGGTTTTATCACCGTGTCTCATGGATATAAAATGATAAACACCCTTGACGTATTCTTTGATTGCGTTGAAGTCCGCAAGCTTATCAAAATATATGTATCTGAATTTAGCGTCGTTAATCACTTCTTCTTCGTTGAATTTCTCCTGATAAATGATCTGTGCCAGACTGATGAAATCGATAAAGAGTTTCCTGACGCTCATCTTGTTATAGGTCCCATAGATTTTGTCAAATCGCTCATCGATATAAGCAAACAATCCTTTCATGTCTGCTCTGTCCAAATATCTTCGAATATGATCGGGTTTAATCTTGATATTCTCATCCGTAATCTTTTCTATGCTCTGATCATAATGAATAAGTTTGTCCTCACTGAAAAAGCATCGCTCACAGGCTTTTTTTCCTTCTTTGACAAGCCTCGGGATATCCGGCAGCATATCTCCAACCGTGCTCACTCCGAAAAACATATCCAGGTCGAAAAACTGTTTGATGTTCCGTTTCAGTATGTTCGTGATCTCGATTTGCTCTTTCTTGTGATTTTCCGTTTTGAAATCTATATTATACAAGTAAACCAGATGGTCCTCCTCGATGATCATCATTGCCTGTTTCACATTATCTTTACTGACAAAAACATTTGAAAGGTTTTTTAAAAATTCGCTGTTGCTGACATCAAGCTCCAGCTCGTCGTTGCAGCAAATCTTTCCGTAGGCAACGAAAAAATACGGAAGGAAAAGATGGCCCTCATGGACATTAACCAAGTCCTCAAAGCTGATCTTCGAAATATTTGCTATAATCGCTTTCTCCAATACGTAATTCAGTTGGTCGGTCTCCGCCAGACTCTTGATATTATTCATATTATCAGGTATCTCTTCCGATAATTTTTTTAGAATCAACAGCAAATTGTCAGAGGACAGGTTGTTTTTCAGAATAAATTCAGAGGCGCCTAACTTGATTGCCTTCTGTGCATAGGAAAAATCGTCGTAATGTGTCAGGATGATGGATTTTAAATCCTTCTTTTGTTCTTTTAGCCTTTTGATCACTTCTAATCCGTCCAGAACCGGCATTCTGATATCCGTGATCAGAATGTCGGCATCAAATTTTTCGAAAAGCTCAACAGCCTCTTTGCCGTTTTTCGCTTCCCCTACAATCGTAAATCCGTTTTTCTCCCAATCGATCGTAGTTCTTAACCCAATTCTCACTAAAAGCTCATCATCCGCTACTAAAACCTTTATCATTTTGATTCTCCACTTTCATCAGCCGCGTTCATACTAACGTATTTTTACAGATACAAATGAGGAATTTTTTTTAGCTCTTCCGGAAGCCCAGCCTCTTGGATATACTGAAGGCTGCCTCCTTCACGGATTCAGCAATTTCTTCCTTCTTTTCATCGGTAATTCTAACAGATGGCCCGGACAAACTGATTGCGCCGATCACTCTCCCACGGTGATCCTTGATTGGGGCGGCAATACACCGCAGCCCCTCTTCAATCTCTTCGTGATCGATACTATAGCCCTTTTCTCTTATTCGTTCCAGCTCTTTTTTCAGCAGATCAGGTTCTGTTATGGTATTTGGAGTATACCGTTTTAATTCCTTGCCCGTTATCTTTTCGATCTCGTGCGCTTCATTATACGCAAGCAGGCATTTCCCCACACCGGTCGCATGAATCGGATTTCTCTTGCCAATCCTTGATCGTATATTAATGGCGCTTGGCCCTTCAATCTTATCGATATTGACCACCTCGTCCCTGTCCTGAATGACCAGATGAACCGTCTCCTTGTACTGATCAACCAAATCTTTGAGTGACGGTCTTGCAACAGTCCGGATATCCATGTTGTCCTGCATGATCATCCCCAACTCGAGCAATTTCAATCCCAGGTTATACTTCCCCGTAGCAGGGTTTTGCTGAACAAACCCGTATTTCTCCAGGGTGGCTAAAATTCCAAAAATCGTGCTTTTTTTCAGTTCGAGCATATTGGCAATCTCAGTGACTCCCAATTCATTGTTTTGCTGGGCAAACGTATCTAAAATTTTTATTGCTCTTTCCACAGACTGAATCATATTTGATTTTGCTTTGGTTTCATTCATGCTCATTTCCCTCATGATATTCAATATTATCATACAACGTTTTGGTTTTACCCTTCATCTGTATTATACAAATTCTTTCAGAATCGTCAAGGAAATTCTGTGAAAGAAAAAAATCTTCCGGCTGGCGAACGCTTCTGTCGCCAACCGGAAGATATATACAAACGATACAATCGTCTGCTTACAGCTTATTAATGATGCTGGCATTATATGCCGCTCCAAATCCGTTGTCTATGTTCACCACACTGACTCCGCTTGCGCAGCTGTTCAGCATGGAAAGCAGTGCCGCAAGTCCGCCAAAGCTTGCACCATAGCCAATGCTTGTAGGGACAGCGATGACCGGTTTATCAACAAGCCCTCCAATGACGCTGGCCAGTGCCCCCTCCATTCCGGCGATCACGATCACTACCTTGGCACCCCGGATCACATCAAGCTTTGCAAACAAACGATGGATTCCCGCTACGCCTACGTCAACTATTTTTTCCGCTCTGTTTCCCAGTATCTTCGCTGTTTCATACGCTTCCTCAACAACCGGAATATCCGATGTGCCGGCAGCTACGATGGCAATATAACTGTCTGTATATCGCTCTTCCGTTTTCCGGATGGTTACCGTTTTCCCCAGACTGTTATAAACTGCATGAGGACTGATTTCCTTAATTGCGTTGTAAACTTTTTCATCTGCTCTCGTCGCAAGTATATTACAATTTTTTGTAAGCATGAACTCCACAATGCCTTTTATCTGCTCCGTCGTTTTCCCTTCACAGTAGATCACTTCGGGATACCCGTTTCTTAGCGCTCTATGATTATCAATTGTTGCAAAACCAAGCTCCTTAAACGGTAGATCTTCCATCTGCTTCAATGCAGCATCGACTGTCAGATCGCCGGAGTGTACTGCCTGTAGAAACTTCTGCATCTCTTCCTTATTCACAATACTCTCCCCCTTTATTTTTCCCGTGACGTACTCAGATTCAATCATTCAACCGTTCCTGAGTAGATCCGTAAAACGTTCGGTATATCAAAATCCTTGTGTCCGATCCCATATCCAACCTTTTCTATGACAAAATTCATCTTTTCCGTATATTCATCCGCTACCGCTGCTACAATTGCAGCCCCCGTCGGTGTCGTCGCTTCAAAGGGAACTCCTCCGGATTTTACGGGAATACCCTTTAAAATTTCAACTGTAGCCGGAGCCGGTACCGGGAGCAGTCCATGCTGACATCTTACGAAGCCTCCCCCAACCTCAACCTTGGAAGCCACAATTTTATCCGCATCGATAAAGTCCAGGCAGATGGCCGCTCCAACGATATCAACGATAGAGTCCACCGCGCCAACCTCATGAAAGGTAACCTCACAGAGAGGCTTGCCATGAATCTTCCCTTCCGCTTCCGCTACCTTTAAAAAGATTGCCTGACATAATTCTTTCACCTTGTCGCTGAATGCACTTGCGTTTATAATATCCTGAATATCCTTATAATTTCTATGTGTGTGGGTCTCTGCACCATGGCAGATCACATTCACCTTGGTTCCTGTAATGCCTTTTCTTTTGTCTTTTGTAATATCCAGCTGAAGCTCCGAATCGAGCTTCAGCTTAGACAGTTCCTCCCGCAAATAGTCCTGTTTCACACC
>JAQUYZ010000251.1 GCA_028691625.1 Eubacteriales bacterium | reverse complement strand
TGGAAAGGCGGAAAGGTTCAATCCATCCGCAAAAATATTCTACATTTAATGAGGGGCCGGATTTTTACAATTGAAGAGAAAACTTTTTTCACGATGGGGGGTGCGGCCTGCCATGATATCCAGAACGGCGTGCTCGATCCGACAGAGCCGGATTTTCTGGAAAAGTATAATGCACTGCAATTCCAAAGAAAATTTGTCCGGATCAAACACATGAGCTGGTGGGAACATGAGCTGCCTTCGGAAGAAGAAATGGACAGAGGCCGGATCAACCTCTGTCTGCATGATAAAAAGGTGGATTATGTGATTACCCATTGCGCACCATCGAAGATCCAGCAGTTCATCATGATGAGAACCAAAGACCATACCTATCCCGCAAATGCGCTGACCGATTTTCTGCAGGAGGTATACGATGAATGCTCCTTTTCTCATTGGTTTTGCGGTCACTATCACAGTCCGATGAATATCCTGAAAAAGTTTCATCTATTATATGAAGCGATGATACCGCTGCCGTGACCTGCAGGAGGCAGGATTTTGCTTTATGGCATCGGCAGCACGACTTTCAATCTGAAAAGATCATCCTCCGCTTCAAAGGAGTAATAGCCGCTGTATTTTTTAACAATTATTACAATACTTTTCGTGCCGTAACCATGGCCTTCCTCGTTGGTTTGAGGAAGGCCGTCTTTCATTTCTACCATACTGTGATACGTATTCTCGATCAAAAGCAGCAGATTGCCCTTGTGAATGCTGCAATTAAGCTTCACGGTCCTCCTCTCCGCATCTTGACCGGAAGCCGGATCGGGATCCAAATCAGAATCCGGACCGGAATCCGCATCTTTTGCAGCGGCGTCTATGGCATTCTCCATGCTGTTGGAAAGAAGGGTGCAAAGCTCGGTATCTGGAAAGGGCAGCGCATCGGGGAGCACCGCATCGACGTCCAAGGTCACACCCCTCTGATTAGCCTTTGCGGCAAAGGCGGAAATGATAAGGTTGACCGCATTGTTTTCACAGTAACGGACGGGAACGATGCTGTCAATGTCGACCTGGGTCTGCCGGATATATTCCATTGCGTCTTTCATCTCTCCGCTTTCCATTAAACGATAGAGCAGGGACAGATGATGACGCATGTCATGGCGGTAAACCGCGGTTTGGTTCTGCACCTGCTGCAACGCGTAGATTTCATTTTTCGCCCGTTCCGACTGGGCAACCATCATTGTGTTATCCAGTTCCAGTTTGCTTCGTTTCTGCATCTCGTTGCTGTAGACGATGATAAAAACAATATAGAACATGGAGAGAACAGAGGGGAAAAACTCAACGACGACCTTTGCCCCGGAATAGAGAAACTCCGTATAGATTGTCGTCGAATAATCAAATATATAATAGATTAACGGAAATGAGCCAAAAAGATACAGTGACCGAAGGGAATACGACATCACCTGGTTGACGGGAGAAGCAACATATCTTTTGATGAGGTAAAGCATGATCAAAATTCCGAGGCTGTCGCCGATGATAAAAGCAAAGGGACTCTCCCAGGAATAACTCATGGCCACGCCGAGCCAGTTGGGCGGCTGACAGCAGAGATAAGCGGTCAGGACGCTGACGATGGCAATAGAACGTGGTCTTTTTAAATAACGCTCAATAAACACGACACTCGGCAAATGGGTAATCAGAGGATACAGTCTTGCTGTTGCCAACAATCCCACTAGAAAATAGAAGGTTAGCTGAAGGCTCAGGATCAAAATCACTAAAAGAGCGATGGCCTTTCGATTTTTTGCGGTTTTTTCATATCCGGCGAAGTTGACGGAGATGATTGAACCATAAATCAAAAGCAGCGTATAGTTCATGGTCTCGAGCAGCTGCACCATTACTTCACTCCCTTTTCCCAAAACAGATATTGCATATAAGCCTCTCTCACCTGTCCGTAGAGAAGCCTGGAGATTGGTACTACCTGCCTGGCGCAGGTAGTCAGCGCCTTAGGATCCAGGGAGAAAATGGAAGCCATATTGACAATATAAGAGCGGTGGACCTTGATAAATTCTTCTCGGGAAAGCAGCTCTTCCTCAAAATCCGATAGAGAACCGCTGAACTCTTTGACTGCGCCGTCAGCAAGGTGAAACCGCAGTTTTTTGCTGAATATCTCCAGAAATTCAATTCTTCCAAAGGGAATCCGCGTAAAGCCGGACGCCGTTTTGATCTGAAGCGCGGCCTCTCCCCGCTGTGACTCAAGAAAGATTCTGTCCAGAATAGGAAAAAGCTTCTGGGCCGTTCCCGGCTTAAGCATATAATAGTGGGCGTCAACCGCGTAGCTATCTACGGCGAACTCTTTTGAAGAAGTCAGAAATATTATTTTTATCTCCTCATCAAAGCCGCGAATTTCACGGGCGGCCTCAATTCCGTTGAGCCCCGGCATGAGCACGTCAAGAATAAGGATATGATAATCCTTCCTTTTCATTGCATCCAAAAGGTCTATGGGATTGGAAAAAACATCATATTTAAAAGAAGGTTCTTTCTCAGCCTGGTATTGATTCAACAGCACCGATATTCGGGTAAGTTCTCCCAGATCATCATCACAGATTGCAATTTTAAGCATCTCAATCTCCTTCTCCTTCGTTCATCAAGTATCCCATATTCTACCACGACGTAGCCCTGTTTTCAACAAAACTCGTGCCAATTTGTGCCGATTTGTGCCGATTTACATTTCGGGTCGAAAAAACGACATTTCGGGCGAAAATCATTCCTGGGGTTCCCACCGCTGTTATAATGAGCAGGAAAACGGCCTTCTGGAGAACGCCGTAAAGAAAGGGGGATTCCGGTGACAGCCGTTCTATCCTATTTTATCGCGACCATAAGTATATTAGCGCTATTTGCGCTATGGTTTATCAATGCTTATCAAGTCATTTCCAGTAAAAAGCAAGATTTGATTCAGGCCGAGGACCAGGTCAGACTTCATCGAGAGGGTTATCATCAACAGAGCGGAAGCCCAGATGAGCAGGCGGCCATGCGGATGCTTGAAACAAGTAAGACAATTTATTTACGGATAGAAAATAGTTTTCACGAAACTCTTCAAAAACCATTTTATCGGATACCCGGGTTTTTGATGGGATTCCGTAAGGAAGAAAACAACAGGGAAAAAAAGGAGGGGGATCGGTGACTTATTTCTGCGAAGATTGCGGCTTTGTATTCTGCCGGACAGGCGATATAAGAGAATGCCCCTACTGCGGGGAGAAACGAATACGTACCGCTGCCGAGGCGGAAGGCGAACAGTTGGACTATCCCGGTACCGAAACCGGGGATGAAAGTGGTATCTATTAAAAAGGAGGAACGATTCCATGAAAAAACGAATATTAAGTATTGTGCTGACAATTTGCCTGGTGCTGACCCTGATGCCCGCAACGGCAACAACGGCTTTTGCCGCAGGTAAGACCAGAACCATTGACTGTGACACCATTGCGGTAGAAATTTCAAGCGTGTATGCCATGGACAGTAAAAGTCAAAGCGTAACAGAGGGCTACGTGACCACCTACTGCGTTGTGGTACCCGCCGGTGCAACCATAAAAGTCACCAAAAAAATAGCGGAGTCTTTCAATGACTATCTCTTGTGGCCCTTTAACGACATTACCTTTTCAGAGGGCCCCATGTACCCCCTGGTGGACTTTGCCTGCCATTACGACGATGCCATCTATGTGCCCTTTGCCCAGGGAAGCAGCATTACCACGGTGGTCAACAATGAATACTCCTTTTCAAGCCATCGGAATGAAAGACTTTTCAATTTAAGAATTTTCGTTGTAGACCCTGAAACCCTTGTTCAATTCGGCGGCGCAAAGCCTTCCCAAAAGGCCGCCTATTCCGGCCCTGTCACCGCAGCCCCCAGCAAAACGGATTTTGTGGTAAAGGGCAAGGGGGTGGACACCGTTATGGATGCCCCTCAAGTAGTCAAACAGGCCTACAGCATCAACAATACTAACTATTTGCAGCTTCGCGCCATCGCGACCCTGCTGAACAGAACGGATGCTCAATTTAATATCGGCTGGGACGGCAAGTATGCCGTCATCGAACCCGGTAAGCCCTTTACCGGTACCGTCACCGGCAGCAAGATGCAAACCACAAAGAACGTCCGAAACA
>JAQUYZ010000002.1 GCA_028691625.1 Eubacteriales bacterium | reverse complement strand
CCGGTCGTCCCATGGCGGCCATCGTAGCCTATGATGTGATCGTCAATGAATTTATGCGAAAATACTGTTTTCACAATGAAGAGGAACCGATTCGGCTGACGGCGAGGATTACGGAAAACATTCATGCCGGCGAAGGCAGAGAAACCTATCAGCTTGTTTCCCTGAAACGGGCTGAAGCAGAAAAGCAAAGCGGAACGGATTCCGTGGCGGAGTGGAATGCAGAGCCGATTCATGCAAAATCCGGCTCCATCAGCCAGCTTATGATGGCGGATGGATATGTAAAGATATCATCCTTATCCGAAGGAGTAAAGGCAAATTCCAGCGTAGAGGTAACCTTGATCGGACGATAGCAGAAAATGGGTGCGGCGCAGATGCGGATTCGGCCGTAAAATTTCTTTAAAAGGAGACACTGTCATGGAAAGAAATATCTATCTGTCCAATACTGATCTGGAAGAAGCGGTGTCGCTCTACCTGGAAAAACTGGAGCCGGCGAAAAGCAAAGTAGCGACGGAGAAGGCGGATATCCGCGAAGCGGCAGGACGGGTGACTGCAGCGCCTGTCATCGCAAAGCTTTCCTCACCCAACCACAATGCGGCCGCCATGGACGGAATCATGGTGATTTCCGATAGAACCTTTTCCGCAAATGAAGCGAATCCTGTTGTTTTGAACAGAGGAACCGATTTTGAATATATCAACACAGGACATTTGATCGTGGAACCGTACGACAGCGTCATCATGATTGAGGATGTTGTCGTGCTGAATGACGAACAGGTAAAAATCATGGTGCAGGCCGCACCGTGGCAGCACATTCGTCCCATTGGGGAGGACATTGTCGCAGGGGAGATGATTCTGCCGGAGAACCATTTGATCCGGCCGATGGATATCGGCGCGGTGTTAAGCGGCGGAGTCACAGAGGTGCCGGTGTACGAAAGGATTCGAATCGGGATCCTTCCCACGGGAAATGAAATCACGGATACCTATGACAGCCTGGCAAAGGGAAAGATTTTCGACACCAATTCCTGGATGTTCCGATCCATTGTTGAGGAACTGGGAGGGATCGGTGAACGGATCAGCCCAGTGGAGGATGATTACGAAAAGCTGAAACGGGCGGTTTTAGAGCTGGCAGAAAGAAATCACATGGTGATCATCAACGCAGGCTCTTCCGCAGGCAGCAAGGATTACACTGCGCAGATTATCGGTGATCTGGGAGAGCTGGTGCTTCATGGTATCGCCATCAAGCCCGGCAAACCTACCATATTGGGAATGATCGCAGGAAAGCCGGTGATCGGCGTACCCGGTTACCCCGGTTCTGCGTTCCTTGTATTTGAGGAGATTGTCAGTCCGGTGATCCGCGCGCTTCAAAGGGTGAAGGCAGAACGGCCCGCCCTTGCGAAGGCCATCGTGTCGCGAAGAATTGTGTCCACGTTGAAATACAGGGAATATGTACGGGTCAAACTGGGTAAGGTTGGAAAGAAGTTGATTGCTACCCCTCTGAACAGGGGTGCCGGAGTAACCATGGCGTTGGTAAAGGCAGACGGGATTCTTGTGATCCCGAAGAACAGCGAGGGATATGAAGCGGGCGAGGAAGCTCCCGTTGAACTGGTAAACGATCTGACTGTCATTGAGAATACCATCGTATCGATCGGGAGTCACGATCTGATCATGGACTATATCGGGAGCATCCTGGCGAGAAAAGGAGAGACCCTTTCCTCGGCGCATGTGGGCAGCATGGGCGGTATCATGGCAATGAAACGAGGGGAAGCCCATATTGCACCGATCCATCTTCTCGACGAGGAAACGGGAGAGTATAACAAGGCATATATAGAAAAGTACCTGGCGAAGGAAAAGGTCGTCCTGGTTAAAGGTGTGAAACGGGAGCAGGGCTTTATGGTTGCCGGGGGAAATCCGAAGCGCATTTTCCATGTGGAAGACTTAAAAAGAAGCGACGTCACCTTTATCAACAGACAAAAGGGTTCCGGCACCAGAATCCTGACAGATTATCTGCTGAAGCGAAGCGGGATCGAGCCCAGTGACATCCGCGGCTATGACAGGGATATGACTACCCATATGGCAGTGGCTGCAGCGGTAGAAAGCGGCACGGCCGATGTGGGCGTGGGTGTCTCCTCTGCGGCAAGGGCCATGGGCTTGGATTTTGTCTCCATTGGATTTGAGGAATACGATTTTGTAATTCCCGAAGAATATATGGAAACTGAAATGATCAAGAACTTCCTGCAGGTTCTCAGAAGCGCTGAATTCGAGAAAATCCTGCAAGAACTGGGCGGGTATGGAATCTGAAGAGGGGAGATGCGGGATGAAGGACCGATATCACAGAAACATGAATATGTTAAGTCCGGAAGAAAATGAAAGCCTGAGAAGCTTCAGGATCTGCGTCATCGGCTGCGGCGGACTCGGAGGCTACGTGATCGAGCTGCTTGGCAGGCTGGGCATCGGAATCATTACCGCGGTGGACGGGGACGTCTTCGAACCTACAAATCTGAACAGGCAGCTGTTTTCCACGGAAGAAGAGATGGGCAAAAGCAAAGCCTTTGCAGCCGAGGAGAGGATGAAAAAGGTGAACTCGGAGGTGACGGTGCATCCGATCCGGGTCTTTGTGACAGAAGAGAACTGTGCCGAGATCATAAAGGATCATGATCTTGTAGTGGATGCCCTTGACAATATGGCTGCGCGGAGACTACTGGAGGTCCACTGCGAGAAACAAAGACTCCCTTTGATCCACGGCGCCATTGCCGGCTGGTACGGTCAGGTTTCCACCATCCTGCCGGGGGACGGTACCCTGCAGAAAATCTATCCATCCGATGAAAACAAAGGTGCGGAAGCAGAGCTTGGAAATCCATCCTTCAGCCCCGCCCTGGTAGCTTCCATACAGGTTGCGGAAGCCTTGAAGGTGCTGCTGCACCGGGGGGAGATTCTTCAGAACAAGCTGTTGACCATCGATCTGCTGAATCAGGAATATGAAATATTTGAACTGTAAACCGATTGACACGAAGCATGCCTGTAAACTAAAATAAACTAAGACAACTGAAATATTTTCTCCGAGCCTGATCTTCCTGTGGCATACATGCTATGGCGGTCAGGACCATGGGTCTGTTTGGAAACGGATGGGCCTCCCGCGATTGGAAAGGAGAAGGCGAAGCGCATTTTTTGGCCTATCCTTTTTTGTGTGGATAGGTCTTTTTTGTTTGTAACACATCACTTTCTTTATAAAAGAATGGAGTTGATAAAACGATAAAAAGGGAAGCGGCAAAGCCACTTGCTATGTCTGATACACAAAAATATTTTTAAAGGCAGCATTTCGTCAAATTTGAGGAGGTTTCCATGAAACAATTAAGAAAAATGACACTAAATATCAACGGTGCAGACCGGATGTTCATCTGCGATCCGGAAAAGGATACGCTGGCGGCAGTAATCCGCCGGCTGGGGCTGACAGGAACAAAAGTAGGCTGCGGGACAGGCGTATGCGGATCCTGTTCCCTCATTCTGGACGGAAAGGTCATCCGTTCCTGCACAAAGAAAATTAAAACAGTTGATGAATACAGTAAAGTGATTACCATTGAAGGAATCGGCACGCCAAACCATCTGCATCCACTGCAGGTCGCATTTATGAACTATGGCGCGGTGCAGTGCGGTTTCTGTTCGCCGGGATTTATTGTATCGTCCTATGCGCTGCTTCAGGAGAATCCCGCTCCGTCCAGAGAAGAGGTTCGCGACTGGTTCCAGAAGCACAGAAACATCTGCCGCTGCACCGGCTACAAGCAGATCGTCGATGCGGTCATGGCTGCGGCCAAAGTCCTTCGGGGCGAGTGCACCCTCGATGATATCATAGTAAAATTGCCCGAAAACAAAGAATACTACGGCCTTCCTCTCGTGCGGCCTGCGGCGCTGGCAAAGGTCTGCGGCGTATGCGATTACGGCGACGACATCGAGCTGAAGATGCCGGAAAGCGTTCTCCACGTTGTCATGGTGCAGCCAAAGGTGGCCCACCATGCCAAAATCTTAAAGATTCATACGGAAGAAGCGGAAAAAATGCCCGGCGTTTATAAGATCATTACCCATAAGGATGTAAAGGGTTCAAATCGGCTGAACTTCTTTCAATGTTCTCCAAGAAGCCTTGCCACAGAGCAGACTCATATTCTCCTTGCGGAAGAGAAGATCTTCAATTACGGTGATGTCGTTGCTCTGGTAGCGGCGGATACGAAGGAACACGCACGTGAGGCGGCAGCGAAGGTAACGATTGATTTTGAACAGCTGCCGGAATACCCGAACTATCTGGAGGCAGCGATGCCGGACGCTGTACGCGTTCATGAAGAACATCCGAATGTTTGGTCTGAACAGCCCACGCTCAAAGGCGAGGGCTACAATACGCCTGAGCTCTTCGAAACGGCGCCGAACGTAGTAGAAGGACGCTTCTATTCCTCCAGAGAGCCGCATATGCCGATTGAAGGCGATACCGTACAGGCTTACTGGGGCGACGACGGCCTTCTGACGGTTCACTGCAAGGCGATGGGGATTTATGCAAATATCGGAGATATCGCAGAAGCAACCGGCCTTCCCGCTGAAAAGGTCAGAGTCGTGCAGAATCCAACCGGAGCAACCTTCGGCTGGGGTACGGCAGGCGCCAGCTATTCTCTGGCCGCCATCGCATGTCTGGCCTGTGATGATATGCCCATTGCCTTCTCAATGACCTATGCGGAGTTTATGGCTTTCTCCGGAAAGAGAGCCCCGGCCCATACCAACGGCCGTCTTGCCTGCGACAAGGATGGAAAGATTATAGCAGCCGAATGGGATTGCGGTCTCGATCACGGTGCGTACAACGAACTGGGGGATGACCTGATCACAAGGCCTGCAAGATTCATGTTCTTCCCCTACAACGTGCCCAACGCCATGGGACTCACCCGGGTTGCCTGCACGAATCATGCCTACGGCTGCGCCTACAGAGGCTACGGTTCCCCCCAGGCCTATACCGCAGCGGAGGCTCTGATGGATATGATGGCGGAAAAAATCGGAATGGACCCCTTTGAAATCAGATGGAGAAACATCGCCCGTCCCGGGGATCTGAATATCAACAGCTTTCCGTTCGTGGACTATCCCATGGAAAAGATCATGGAAACCATGAGGCCGATCTATGAGAAAGCCGTCACAAGAGCCAAAGCGGAAAGCACTCCTGAGAAAAAAAGAGGCGTGGGGATTGCCTGGGGCGGCTACAACGTAACAGAAGGCACAGCCGATCAATGCACCTTGGCCATCGAGCTGCGAGAGGACGGCAAGTTTGTGAAATATGACACCTGGCAGGATCAGGGGCAGGGCGGAGACGTGGGTTCCCTGCAGTGTACCCTGGAAGCCCTGAAGCCTTTAGGCGTATCTGTTGACGATATTGTTCTGATCCAGAATGACAGCAAATACTGCCCGGATTCCGGCTTATCCGCTTCCTCCCGTCAGCATTATATGAACAGCAAGACATCCAAAATGGCTGCCGATATGCTGATCAACGCGATGAAAAAGCCAGATGGTACGTTCCGAACCTATGCGGAGATGGTTGCAGAAGGTATTCCGACGAAATATGAGGCCCAGTACCTGAACCCCAGCGACCCGGATCTGTGTGACATCGATCCCAATACCGGCGTCGGAAATCCGACCCCTGACTATACCTACGCTATGTTCCTTTCTGAGGTTGAAGTTGACATGGCGACAGGCAAGACCACCGTACTGAGCTATACCTGCGTCGACGACGTTGGCGTAGTCGGAAATATTGACTCCGTAAACGGGCAGGCATACGGCGGACTGTCCCACTGTATCGGATTTGCTTTGACTGAAAATTACGATGATGTGAAGAAGCACAACAATCCGCTGGGTGCGGGAATTCCGACCATCAAGGACATTCCGGACGATTTCAACATCATTCATGTGGTGACTCCGCGGAAAAAGAACCCCTTTGGATCCTCGGGAGCCTCGGAAGCATTCCAGTCCGCAGGCCATATGGCAGTCATCAACGCAATCAACAATGCCTGCGGTGTCAGGATTTATGAATTGCCTGCCTCCCCGGACAAAGTGAAGGCAGGTATTGAAAAGCTGGCAAGGGGAGAGAAGGTCGAACCGCCGAAGAAATACTTCCTGGGTTCCGACTTCTATGAGGAAATGGAGTACATCAGGAACAACCCGGTCTAGATAGAAACAGAAAAATGTGATAAAATATATATCGTCGGTCTGCGATGCTGGGTCGCAGACCGATCTTGTTTTATATAAGAAAACCTCCGGCTGTGCCGGTGGATATTTATTATTTGAGAAATCATGGTGTACGATGGAACAATATCTGAAAAATTTCAAAAATTGTCTTCAGAAGGAAATTCCCTACTGTGCGGCTGCATGTCCGTTTCAGATTGATATCCCTGACTTCATCGAAAAGATGAAAAGAGGAGGATTCAAGGGTGCTTTTAATACCTATCGTGATTCGGTGGGCTTCCCTCTGATTGCTTCCAATCTGTGCCATGAGCCCTGCAAAGAAGCTTGTCCGGGCAAGGAGACAGACAGATCTATAGAGCTGCTTATGCTGGAAAAGGCATGTATTTCCTTTACCGGGGACAAAGTTCCTCCGGACTACAATCTTCCGGCGAAAAAGAAAAAGATTGCCGTCATCGGAGCCGGAATCAGCGGGCTGGCCTGCGCCCTGCGGATTTGCAGGAAAAAATACGAGGTGGAGATCTTTGAGTGCAGGGACAGAATCGGCGGAGCTCTGTGGGATCTCATGATTCCACAAGTTTTCCTGCAGGATCTGGAAGAACAATTCCGGCATGAAACATATACGCTGCATTTGAACACGACAGTCGCATCCGTGGAAGACCTGGCAGAGAGAGGATTTGACGCAGTCTATGCTGCCACCGGTGCAGGCGGGAATGATTTCGGTCTGCTTTCCGCCGCAGCTGCCGCAGTTCCCGGCAAGCCGGGGGAACAGACAGAGAGAAGAGAGAAATACTGCGCGGTTTACGGAAACACAGGTTGGTTTGCGGGAGGCGGGCTCATTGGTGACGAACCGGTCTACGCATTGGCAAACGGTCTGCACATGGGAACTGTGATTGATCATTTTCTTAAGACCGGAAATCTCCTGAATCCGGAGAATGTCCGGAATACGAAAATGTGTCTGGATCCGGCCAAAAAGATCCAGGAGCCTCCGGTCAGACCTGTTAACGGTACAGGATATCAGAGAGAAGAAGCGAAAAAAGAAGCCGGACGCTGTCTGGAATGCCAATGCGATTTTTGCCGCACCTATTGTGACCTTACGGAATTCTACAACAAATGGCCATTGAGGATCCGGGATGAAATCCTTGCCACGACACTCCCGGGATCAGCGGAAGTGAAAGCAACTCCGGCCAAAAGACTCATGAGCACCTGCACCCAGTGCGGTCTTTGCAAAGAGACCTGCCCTGAGGAGATCGACCTGGGAGGTTTGATCCTGGAGGGCAGAAAAAGCATGCATCTGCAGAAAAAGGTGCCGTGGGTATTTCATGATTTCTGGCTTCGGGATATGGATTTTGCCAACAGTGGGCCGGCAGCCGCTGTGGCCGGATCCGGCAGCAAATATGCTTTTTTCCCTGGCTGTCAGCTTGGAGCAAGCGATCCTGCCCTTGTGGAAAAAGCCTATGAGTATCTTGTGAGTAAACGGCCGGGAACCGGACTGATGCTGCGCTGCTGCGGCGCGCCTGCCGAATGGTCGGGTGATGAAGACAAGTTCGCCCATGAGACCAAAGCGATCCGCGGAATATGGAATGAACTGGGAAGACCAACTCTGATCATGGCTTGTCCTACCTGCGAAAAGAAGTTTAAAACGCATTTGCAGGAAGTTCCTGTGGTCTCCCTTTATGAAATCATAGTGGAATGGGGCCTGAACGAAGAAGGCAAGACAACGCCCGGGAGCAGTGGGACCGTTCAGAATGCAGCCTTTCCCCATACCGGCAAGCTGTATTCCATTTTTGACCCCTGTGCAGCGAGGCAGGAAGAAGAGATGAGAAAATCGGTTCGGGAGCTCGCAAAAATTGTCGGATTACGATTGGAACCGCTGACAGAAAACGACAGGAATGCGCGCTGCTGCGGGTACGGCGGACAGCCTGGGATCGCAAATCCGGAGTTTGCAGAATTTGTAGCACAGAAAAGAATCTCGGAAAGCGACAACCCATATATCACCTACTGCATTAATTGCAGAGATATCTTTGCTGCTGCGGGCAAGGAAGCAGTTCATATCCTGAACATCCTGTTTGGCGGCGGAGCAGTGCACGGAAAGCAGGCAACGGTCAGCCAACGGAGAGAGAACAGAATTGAGCTCGCGCAGAGGCTGCTTGAAAAGTATTGGAATACGGTACCGGAAGAACGGGAGAAGAAACGGACAAGGAACGTGAGAATACCCGAAGCGCTTGCACAAAAGCTCAGCAGAGAACGAATTCTGGAGGAAGAAATCATAGAGGTGCTTGATTATTGTGAGCGGACCGGACGCAGGGTCTACCATCCGGAAAAACGAACATACAGCGGGTACAGTGAATCCGGCCATATGACCTGCTGGGTGGAGTACAGACTGTCTGAATCTGCGGATGAAGCAGGCAGGGCTGACGAAACGGATCAGGCCTCGAGAAACTATACGCTTGTGAATGCCTATACCCATAGAATGAAAATTGAGCTGGAGCCGGTCTGGAAGGGAAAGAAGCTGGAGCCGGAGCTGTAAGTTTATAAGAATTGCAGGGATTTTACCGGTGCATTTTAGTTGACAGAGCATATGGTTTGCTGATAGACTACAATTGATTCTAGAGAAAATTAAATATCTGTCTCCGAGCCTCGTTTCCTGTGGTGATGAACTATGGAAAAGAGGACCATGGGTTTATGCGGAAACGCGTAGGCCTCCCGTGTTTGGAAAGGAGAAGGCGAAGAAATAGAGCAGTTTTTGGCCTATCCTTTTTTATGCAAGGGATAGGCTTTTTGTTTTGAGCTAACGATTAAATTTAAAACAAAGAGACATTTTTAGGAGGTTTTCATGAAACAATTAACCAAGATGACCCTGAACATAAACGGTGCAGACCGTATGTTCATCTGTGATCCGGAGAAGGACACCCTTGCCGGTGTGCTTCGGCGGCTTGGCTTGACCGGCACAAAGATCGGGTGCGGAACAGGCGTGTGCGGCGCTTGCTCTGTCATTTTAGATGGAAAAGTAATTCGCTCCTGCACGAAAAAAATCAAGACCGTAAAAGAATACAGCGCAGTCATTACCATTGAAGGAATCGGAAACCCCATGAATCCGCATCCCCTTCAATATGCAATGGTGCAGCTGGGAGCAGTACAATGCGGCTTCTGTTCCCCGGGATTTATTGTATCGGCATACGCACTGCTGAAAGAGAATCCAAAACCGACGCGGGAAGAAGTCCGTGACTGGTTCCAGCAGCACAGAAACGTTTGTCGCTGCACAGGGTACAAACAGATTGTAGACGCTGTTATGGAAGCCGCTGCGATCATGCGCGGAGAAAAAACTTTTGCTGATATTACATACGATTATAAAAAAGATGTCGGCAATTACTACGGCAAACCGATCGTCCGCCCGAATGCAATGGCCAAGGCTTGCGGCGTATGTGATTACGGCGACGATATCGCATTGAAAATGCCTGAAGACACGCTGCATGTGGCGCTCGTCATGACAAGGGTGGCAAATCATGCAAAGATCCTGAACATCGACTGCAGTGAAGCGGAAAAGATGCCCGGCGTAAAGAAGGTGATCACCGCCAAGGATGTGGACGGTGCAAATCATCTGATGATGTTCCAGTTCTCGCCGAGAACGACTGCCATGGACCAGGTCCACAAGCTGCTGGTTGACGAAAAGATCGTTAACTACGGAAATGTTGTGGCTATGGTTGTTGCAGACACCAAGGATCATGCGGTAGAAGCTGCCGGCAAGGTCAGGGTGGAAATCGAACCGCTGCCGGAATACATGAATTATCTGGATGCGGTTATGCCTGATGCAATGCGGATCCATCCGAACATGGACAACATCTTCACCTGGCAGCCATTGCGGAAGGGTGAAGCAGATAAGGTGCCTGAAATGATCGACGGGGCGGAATATGTGGTGGAAGGAAGCTTCTATTCCTCCAGAGAGCCCCATATGTCCATTGAAGGCGATACCGTACAGGCTTACTATGACGAAGACGGACTGCTTACCGTACAGTGCAAAGCAATGACCACTTATTTTGACCGGGACGATATCGCCCAGGCAGTAGGACTTGATGTGGAACAGATCCGTGTTGTTGAAAACCCCACGGGAGGTTCCTTCGGCTGGGCGATGAACGCTGCTTCGTATTCCCTCGCTGCCATCGCGTGCAAGGTAATGCAGGCGCCGATCGCATTGCACATAGACTACGCACAGTTTATGGCATTCAGCGGGAAACGGGCTCCTTCCTTCACCAATGGACGATTGGCCTGCGATAAGGATGGAAAGATCGTTGCAGGAGAATTTGACGCCGGTATGGATCACGGTTACGATCCTGCTCTGGGCGATGATGAAGTGATCAAGATCTGCCGGTTTATGTTCTTCCCTTATTATGTGCCTCATGCAATGGGCCTTGGGAGAACAGCAGTCACCAACCATTCTCACGGCGTTCCTTACAGAGGATACGGCGCACCCCAGGCATACACTGCAGGAGAAGCGCTCATCGATATGATGGCGGAAAAGATCGGAATGGATCCTTTTGAATTCCGGTACAGAAATATCGCAAGAAAAGGACAGACCAATCTGAACAGCGTAGAGTTTCTTCAGTATCCGATGGAAGAAATGATGGATCAATTGAAGCCGCTCTATGACAAGGCGGTAGCGGAAGCAAAAGCGAAGGATACTCCTGAAAAGCGCCGCGGTGTTGGCCTTGCCTGGGGCGGATACAACGTAGGTCTTGGTTCTGATGACTTTGCGAATCTGGCCATTGAGCTCGTCGGTGACGGAAAGTTCATCAAGTACGACACATGGCAGGATCAGGGCCAGGGCGGCGATCAGGGTTCTCTTATCTGTATGCTGGAAGCGCTGAAACCGTATTTCCCGAATGTGACTCCGGACGATATCAAGCTGGTTCAGGCGGACACGAAGTACTGTCCGAACACCGGAGAATCAGCAGGTTCAAGATCCCATTTCGCAAACGGCAAAGCCAGCATTCTGGCAGCGCAAAACCTTGCCAACGCCATGCGCAAGGAGGATGGTACTTACCGCACCTACGAGGAAATGATCAAGGAAGGAATTCCGACCAAGTACGAAGGAAACTGGGTGGCAGAAGCGGAATGGGATCATTTCAGACTGCTTGATCCGAACACCGGCGTTGGAAATCCAACCTATGCATACACCTACGCCCTTTATATGGCAGAGGTCGAAGTTGATGCTTCAACCGGAAAGACGACAGTCCTGGGAATGACTTGCGTTGACTGGGTAGGAAAAGTCGGAAACATTCAGGCTGTAAACGGCCAGGCATATGGCGGCATCTCCCATGCCATCGGGTTTGCGCTCAGCGAAAATTATGATGATGTGAAGAAGCATACAAATATACTTACGGCAGGAGTACCTTATATCAAGGATATCCCTGACAAGCTTGAGGTCATCCACCTGGACGGATACGATGAAAGAGGACCGTTCGGTTCCTCCGGCGCTTCGGAGGCCTTCCAGTCTTCCGATCACGTTGCTGTTATCAATGCCATCAACAATGCCTGCGGTGTAAGAATTTATGAACTGCCTGCATCCCCTGCAAAGGTAAAGGCGGGGCTTGACATTTTAGCCAAAGGCGGCAAGATCGAGCCTCCGAAGAAGTACTTCCTCGGTTCCGATTTCTATGATGAGATGGAAAAGATCAAGGCAAATCCGGTGTAAATAAAGCCGGACAGCAACCAAAACCGGGACAATATAATCGTAAAATCAAACAATAGCATTACAATTACATGATCAACAGACCACTATAGGGAACTGCTTATAGTGGTCTGATTTTATGGCGAATCAACTGAAAACATGATACAATATCATTTAACGGAATCGGAATCGGCGGAATGAACGGCGGCATTGTGCCCTGCAGGAGTGCAAGGAGACTCTATATGGAAAAATATTACAGACAATATGATACCTGCCGGCAGAATGAAAAGCCATTCTGCTCCAATGCATGTCCCTTTCATGTGGATGTGCTTGATTTTCAGTCCAGGATGGAGAATAATAATTATAATGCGGCATATAAGACATTTCGGAATGCCGTAGGCTTTCCTGATATTGTCGCGGCCATATGCCCTGAATACTGTGCCTCGGTTTGCCCGAGAGGAGACCTGGACCAGGCGGTTCAGCTGAATCTGCTGGAGAAAACCTGTGTGGCAAGAGCCACGAAAAAAGAACCCACGGACTACAACGTACCTGTAAAGGACCGGAAGATCGCAGTCATCGGTGCCGGAATCAGCGGACTTGCCTGTGCGCTCCGGCTGACACAAAAAAAATATGATGTGACTATATATGAAAAGACAGACAGACTGGGCGGAAAGCTCTGGGATCTGCTTCCTCCCGAATTGTTTCTCGAGGAGATCAGAAGGCAGCTTCAATTTGAAAAATATACGCTGCGGCTCCACACAGAGGTTGAAAGTATAAAGGAAATCCGGAATGAAGGATTTGAAGCAATCTATATCGCAACCGGAAAAGACGGTTTTGATTTTCATGCGTTAAACGGCGGGAACGGTCATCATAGGATGGAGGAAGAGATTGCCGTCTTTGCAGGGGGGAGCCTGACGGGAAAGGACCCGATGGGTGCACTGGCTGATGGGCTGGATATGGCAGGGGCGATTGAGGTATTTCTGAAAACCGGCAAACGGGAATACCCGGAAGCAGCTGCGCCGTGCAGGGCAGTTGCCGATCCGGACAAGCTGAAGAAGACGGATGCAGTGATTCCCGGTGACAGCGGGCTGTTTACCGATGAAGAAGCGGCGGCGGAAGCCCGACGCTGTATTCGCTGCCAATGTGATGCCTGCATGCAATATTGCGATGTCTGTGCATATCACAATAAATGGCCCATGCGGATCCGCGACGATATCATGGCTACCGTCTCTTTTTCCACTTCGCCGTCCATTATCAAGAAAACGCCCGCAAAGCGTCTGATGAATACCTGCACCCAGTGCGGTCTCTGTGATGAGGTGTGTCCCGAAAACATCGAGATCGGCGGCATGCTTCTGGAAGCCCGCCGCAGTCTCCATAAGCAGGGCACGCAGCCCGGTGCTTATCATCAGTTCTGGCTCAGAGATATGGAGTTTACAAACAGTGAGTTTGCAGCTCTTGTAAGAAAGGCGCCCGGACAGGAGCAATGCACCTATGCCTTTTTCCCCGGCTGCCAGTTGGGAGCAGCAGATCCGGACTATACATACGCGCCATATAAGTGGCTTTTATCCCAAAGAGGGGACACGGGGCTTTTGCTTCGCTGCTGCGGTGTGCCTGCCGAATGGGCGGGAAGTGAGGAGCTGCACGGCAGGGAGATTGCAGCGCTTCACAGGGACTGGGAGCAGCTGGGGAAACCGGTAATGATCCTGGCCTGTCCTGCCTGCAGGAAGCATCTGATGGAGTACCTGCCTGAAATCGAGACCATATCGCTCTATGAAGTACTGGACCAGTGGGGATACGGGCCAAACGAAAAGGGAAGTGCACTGTCGGAAGAGGAGAGGCCGGATGAAAATCAGCTGGCAGAGACCTATTCCATATTTGATCCTTGTACGGCCAGACACGTTGCTTCCATGGAGCAGGCGGTTCGGAATCTTGCGAATCAGAGCGGGGTGATCCTGGAGGAACTACCCAAGGGGGACATGCACGGCTGCTGCGGGTACGGCGGCAATGTCTCAGCGGCGAATGCGGACTATGCTGCTTTTGTGGCGCAAAGCCGCAGCCGTCTGAGTGAAAATCCATACATTACCTACTGCATCAACTGCCGGGATATTTTCAAGGAAGAGGGGAAGCAGGTGCTGCATATTCTGGATCTGCTGTTTGGCATCAAGGATGCGGACGGAACGCTTCCGAGCCTGTCGGAACGAAGAAGAAACAGAATGAATTTAAAAGAAAAACTACTTAAAGAGATCTGGGGAGAAGAAATGGAATCAAGACCGAAACAAAGCAGATACAAGCTGAAATTCGGAGCAGAGATCCTGGAAAAGATGAACAGGAATAAAATACTGGAGGAGGATGTCCGGGACGTAATCGAATTCTGTGAAGCGACAAAACGCAGGACATACGATCCAGAAAAGAATGCGTATTCAGGGTATCGGGAATCAGGGAATATTACCTATTGGGCAGAGTATCGTCTGCAGGGAGAGGAATATGAGATCCTCAATGCGTATACCCACAGAATGAAAATAAAATTGGAGGGTGTCTGGAATGGAAGAAAAACCAACATTGATCTGTGATAAATGTAAGGTGGAGCTGGTTGAGCTGGAGGTAGAGTTCAGCTATTTGAACCGTTCCTTTCGCCATAAGGTGCCGCGGTGCCCTGAGTGCGGGCAGGTTCATATTCCTGAGAAACTGGCCGGCGGACGCATGAGCGAGGTTGAAAAAAATCTGGAAGAAAAATAGTGGAGGATTGACATGAATGATTTAAAACCGGGAGAATGCAGAATTACAAAAAAAGCGATGGAATTATGGAAGCTGCCAAAGGGTTCCAAGGTTCTGGATATCGGCTGCGGAACGGGCGAAACCATGGAGTTTCTGGAAAAAGAATATGGATTTGAATGCAGCGGCATTGACCTGTCTACGGCGAGGATCCAGGAGGGCAAGGCAAGAAATCCAAAGCTTGATCTTCAATATGGTGACGGAGAATTTCTGGATGCATTTACCTCCTATTCCTTTGACGGGGTCCTGATGGAATGCACCCTGTCTCTGATGAACCTGCCGGACGAAGCCCTTCACGAGGCATATTGCGTGCTGAAAAAGGGCGGAAGACTGTTTCTCAGTGATCTGTACATAAAGAATCCCGATACCGGATTCATGAAGGCGCTTCGAATCGAAGCAGAACGGAAGAGCAATATTCCCCATAAGGAAGGTGAATGCGGGACGGACTGCGAGGAGGAACACAAGCACAGGGCGCTCAATTTCAGATCCGATGGCAGATTTCTGATCGTGCCTCTGATCGAGCAGCTGGCGGAAATCGGATTCCGCGGCATCGCCTGGCAGGACTGCTCCGGGGAACTGGAAAACTATGTGGCGCAAAAACTTATGAATGAGGGAACCCTGGAAAACTGCCTCTGCGATGCGGCGCTTCATCCAAAGGATCATTTTAAGACCGGATATTTTATGCTGACGGCAGAAAAACCTTTTTAGGAGGAGGATTCTATGAACGAGGAGATGTTTGAACTGAGACTGAAGGGCTATTGCTGCAGTCAGATTATAATGGAACTCGGTCTTCGGAGGCTTGACAAGGAAAACCCCGACTTGATTGCAGCCATGGCCGGACTGTGCAACGGGCTTTGGCAGGGAAAGATATGCGGAATCCTGTCCGCGGCGATCTGTCTGCTCTATCTGGCAGATCCGGAGGAAGCGGCACGATTCAATGCGGCCGCCTTCAGCGAATGGTTCGAAGATGCCTTCGGTAGCACCGAATGCGATGTTTTGATGGAAGGGAATCCTCTGAACAGAGCAGAAAAGTGTCCTGCCATGCTGGAGGCATCCTTTATGAAGGTGTGTGAGCTGCTTGAGTGGGAATGATATGATTTCTGTTTTAAAAAATTCAAAACTGTTTCAGGGACTGACCGCCAGTGAACTCGAGCAGGTCTGCCATACGGTCATGCCCGCGGAAAAGGAATACTCCAAAAACCAGATTATCATCAATCAGGGTGAATCGGTTCATAAAATAGGTATTCTGAAAAAAGGAACCGCTATCAGTACAAAATACCATTTTAATGGAGATATGCAAATATTAAGAATCTACAATCAAGGGGAAGCGTTTTCGCTTGATACGGTGAATACCACCTTATTGACAAGTCCGGTAACTCTGATCAGCCAAACAGACAGCACGGTTGTCTTTTTCCCCTATGCAAAATTATTTGAGACAAGTGCCATTTACGCCGGAACAAAAGAAATCATCCTGTCCAACTGCAGCGAAATGCTCAGCAACGAGCTCATCCGCCTGATGTACAAAATAGATGTGCTTTCAAAACGGACGCTTCATGAGCGGATCCTGACATATCTAAGCCTGATCAGAGAGCGGAGCGGCTGCGGCACCTTTGATATCGGAATGAATCAGGAACAGTTTGCGCGGTATTTATGTGTGAACAGGAGCGTTCTTTGCAAAGAATTAAACCGGATGAGAAATGCGGGAATTGTTACGTATAAAGGAAGTTTGTTTACGATCTTATAACCAATCGCAATTAATGTTGTATATACAACAGAAATGATTGGAAAATCATGTTAAACTCCTCTCAATAAGGAAGGCTTCGAGTTCAATTCGCTGCTTTGATGAGATGGAGAAACCCATTCACAGGATAGAGCCTTTGGGCTCTATATTTTTTTGACTATCGCAAAGGAAGGAGCAGGCCAATGAACAGACATTTATTTTTAGAAGGTCCGGTCGGCGAAGGAAAATCGACGCTGATCAGAATGCTGATCAAGGATCACTTGCCATTTATCGGCGGTTTCAGCAGTCAACGACTGCTGAACGAATCCGGTGTTACAGCAGGGTTTCGGCTTGTGCCTGCTGCAGAAGCAATGTCATTGACGGCGGAATACTCCTCCGGACTCTCCGATACTTTTTTATCCTTTGACGGGGAAAAAACAGCATTCAAACCGGAGGTTTTTTCAGATACGGCAATCGAGTATCTGCGGGCCAGGGAAGGTAAAAAACTGATACTGATGGATGAAACAGGCGGGATCGAACTATCGGTTCCGGATTTCAGGCAAGCGCTGTATGAAGTTTTAAGCTGCGGGATTCCCTGTCTGGGTGTATTGAAACCGGAGAGCGGCATCAGGACGATATGCAGTCAAATCACAGTCAACCATGATTGCATCAATCATCATTTAAAATTAAGAGCGGATTTAATCGATCGCATGGAAGCAACCATTATAGAATTTGAAAGAAGTCATTCTGAAGAAGCGGAAAAAGCGATAAAAGTATTTCTTGCACCTGTTTTCGGGTAACAGAAGGAAGAAGGCGCATTGTGGCGTATGCAAATCATATCAGGGCACGGTACATAGTAGTAATTGTGCTTTTCTTTATTTGTTTTTTTGGATCCTTTCTTTTGGGGAAGTATCCAATCGATCCGGTTACGCTGGCGAAAGTGCTGCTGTCCCGGGTGCTGGATATTCCGCAGGATTGGCCAAATCAGACTGAAACGGTGCTGTTTCATGTCAGGATGCCGAGAGTTGCGATGGGGGCAATAATCGGCGGCGGGCTGGCCTGCGCCGGTGCGGCGTATCAGGGTATCTTTCAGAATGCGATGGTTTCACCGGATCTCCTTGGAGCATCCAACGGTGCTGCCTTTGGAGCCGCTTTGGGGCTGTTTTTGTCAGTCGGGTACCGGGGAGTATCCGTCAGTGCTTTTGTGTTTGGTCTTCTGGCAGTTTCAATCGTTTTTCTGATCAGCCAAAAGGTCAAGTTTAATATTACGTTGGGTCTCATATTGACAGGGATCATGGTAGGATCTGTCTTCAGCGCGGGAGTGTCCTATTTAAAGCTTGTTGCCGATCCGACAAATGCGTTGCCGGCAATCACATATTGGCTGATGGGAAGTCTGGCCTCCATCAGAATAGAGGACGCGCTTTTTGCCGGACCGGTCATCCTGGCAGGAATTCTGCCGATCATGCTTTGGCGATGGCAGATCAATGTGCTTACAATGGGTGACGATGAAGCGAGAACCCTGGGAGTCAATGCAAAGGCAGTTCGAGCCGGAATTATTGTCTGCGCCACCCTGATTACTGCCGCCGCCGTTTCCGTAAGCGGATTGATTGGTTGGGTGGGGCTGGTGATTCCGCACTTTGCACGAATGGTTGTTGGAGATGATTACCGGGTCATGCTACCGGCAGCGGTTCTGCTTGGGAGCAGCTTTATGCTGATCGTCGATAACTTCGCCCGCATGCTGACGACGAGCGAAGTGCCCCTCGGAATATTGACCGCTTTCGTCGGGGCACCGTTTTTTCTCTACTTGATTCTAAAGGAGGAAGGAGAGTAATCCTATGACAGTAGCAGTAAGAAATTTGAGTTTTTCATATAAGACAACAGAGGTTTTAAGAGAGATTTCCTTTGATGCTTCCGAAGGGACTCTATTATGCGTCCTTGGGAGAAACGGAGCGGGAAAAAGCACCCTGTTCCGCTGCATTTTGGGTTTGCTGAAGGGCTATTGCGGGGACATATTGATTGACGGAATGCCCGCCTGCACTCTTTCCGCAAGGGAGTTGTCCAGGAAAATATCTTATATTCCGCAGAGTCACTCCACGGTATTTTCATTTTCCGTTCTGGATATGGTGATGATGGGAACGACAGCACATCTGGGCAGCTTTGAGAATCCGGGGAAAAAGGAGAGAGCGGCAGCGGAATCCGCACTTGACATGATGAATATCAGTCATTTGAAAAGCAGGAATTTTTGCAGTATCAGCGGCGGTGAGCAGCAGATGGTTTTGATTGCACGGGCGATCGCGCAGCGGACGAAAATATTAATTATGGATGAGCCATGTTCCAATTTGGATTACGGCAATCAGATCAAAGTCATGAAAGCGGTAAAGAATCTTGCAAAGCAGGGGTATCTGATCATACAGGCAACCCACAATCCGGAGCATGTATTCCTGTTTGCCGATGAAGTGCTGGTGATCCTGGAAGGGAGAGTGGGAGCGAAAGGATCTGCGGAAGAGATCCTGACAGAGGAGCTGATGCAAGCGGTTTATGGCATCCGTGTAAACTTGCATGAAATCGAAGGGCGGAAGCAGAAATTTTGTTTACCCGATGAAAAGGAGATATCCTATGTGGAAGCTATATGATGAATTGATTGAAGGGATTCCGGCAGGCATTCTTACAGACGATATTACTGTGGGATTAAGCTGGACAGCAGTAACGGCGGGGCAATACCGCGGAGCTGCCATGACAGTGAAGGAGCAGGAGCGGTGCGGTTGTACTGATATTCTGGACAGCAGAAGAGGACAGCCGCTGAAATACCTGGCTTCCCTTTCAAAATCGTGGAATTTTATCGAAGCATCAATCGGAGTTGCTGCAATCAATGCCTATTACAATAATAAAGAAACCTGGGAGCGCTCCGGGTTACCGGAGAATCCACCCTGGCAGATCGTTGAGTCGGAGGACGCCTTTGAAGCCTATGCCAATGCGGTGGAAGGGAAAAAGGCTGCAGTGATCGGACACTTCAGACAATTAGAAGAATACCTGGCAGGAGCGAAGTCTCTCAGCATTTTGGAACGAAGACCAACAGCGGATGATTACCCGGACAGTGCCTGCGAATATATTCTGCCGGAACAGGAGTATGTATTTATTACCGGTTCTGCACTGATCAATAAAACACTTCCAAGACTCCTTGCACTTTCCAAGGCTGCGCACGTGATTCTGGTAGGGCCGAGCACGCCGATGACGCCGATCCTGTTTGCGCACGGAGTCGATGAATTGAGCGGATTTATGGCAGGAAGCAAGGATAACCTGATCGATGCAGCTTCCATTGCAGGACACCGTGCTTTTTTCGCAAGCGGTGAAAGAATCCGAATGCTGAAGCAGGGTGCATGACGTTTTTCTGTTCCGAAGAGCGGTATTCTTAATCGATTAAAAA
>JAQUYZ010000250.1 GCA_028691625.1 Eubacteriales bacterium | reverse complement strand
ACGCGGCAAATGCTTGAAATGCCGGTGTGATTTATGCATCAGGGGCTGCAGCCACATGCAGCACTTTCAGATTTCGCCGGATGCATATATCAGACAGATCAATCATAACGAGAGAATCATCCTGGGAACCCATTACGCAAATAAGATGATCAATTCCTGTACCCTTTGCGGCTTGTGCAAGGAACAGTGTTTTTTGGACATCAGCATGAGGGAGATCATACGGGAAACGAGAGACAGCATGGTGAAAAGGGGAAAAATGCCTCTGTCCGCCCATGACTTTGCCCTGAAGGATATGCAGTTCAGCAGCAGCAGCCGGTTTGCCATGGTGAGGGGACTCCGGAAAGGCACCGGCAGTGAGGGATATCTGTTTTATCCGGGGTGCCAGTTGTCCGCCACACACTCTGCCCAGGTTGAAAGCATTTACAGGCATCTGGCGAAGATCCTGACCTCAGTGGGGATCTGTCTGGGCTGCTGCGGTGCGCCGGCGGATTGGGCGGGAAGGCAGGACCTGATGGAGGAAAATATCGCTAAAATCAGGCAGGTGTGGGCTGAGAACGAACATCCCGTCTTTATCCTTGCCTGCCCCAGCTGTATCGCAGTTTTTGATCAATACCTGCCGGAGATCAGTACCATATCTTTATGGGAGATCCTTGACCGGTACGGCCTGCCGGAAAAGCATAGAAGAGCCGAGGGGCTTGTTTTAAGCATTCATGACGCGTGTGCCGCAAGATATCGCGCGGACGTGCAGGACAGTATCCGAAGGATTGCCGCTTCTCTGGGCTGCAGCATACAAGAGCCGGTCTACACCAGAGAAAAGACGAAATGCTGCGGCTACGGAGGATTGGTATACTATGCCAACCGGGAACAGGCAGAGGATTTCGTAAGGGATAGAATCAGGGAATGTCCGGAAGACCTTCTGGTATATTGTGCCATGTGCAGGGATCTGTTTGCAGACGGAGGGAAGAGAACCTATCATATTCTGGATCTGATCTGCATGGAAGACTTGGAGGAGGCTGCGCTCCGGAAAAAGCAGACCCTATCTGAACGACAGGACAACAGGATGAAACTGAAACACAGGCTGCTGCAGGACCTATGGGGAGAGGAGCAGGAGCAGGAGCCGGGACAGAACTATGATTTCAAGCTGACGATCCCGGAGGCGGTCACCGCGGTTATGGAGGAACGGCATATTCTTGCAGCGGATATCGAGCAGGTAATCGATAATGCACGGAAGAAGCGGGAGCGCTTCTTCAACCTCGAAAACTCGAATTGCCTCGCCAGACTGAGATTGGATCACGTCACCTATTGGGTTCGATATGAGGAAAAGGGAAATGATGTTTTCGTAAGCAGCGTTTACAGTCACAGAATGGAGGCCGTGGAGGAATGAGCATGGAAAAAGAGAAGGGGAAAGGCCAGAACGTGGTATGGATCTGTGACAGATGTAATAAAAATCTGGAGCTTCACAAGGTAAAAATGCGGTACCTGGATGCCAATTTTGAAGTGGAATTAATGAAATGCCCGTCATGCAATATGGTTTTAATCGAGGAGGACCTGGCACTGGGCAAAATGCTGGAGGTGGAAAAGGGTCTGGAAGACAAATAAGCGGGATTGTGCTATACTGAAAATTGGGGTAAAGGAGAAACGAGCCATGAAAGTCGATTATAAAACAGTCATCGCACTTTCTCATGAAAGATGCAGGAAACTTGGAGTCAGAGAAGATCTGGTATTCAGCAGCAGGATCCTTGATCAGGCCGAGCTGCAGAAAAAATTCACTGAAAGCAGGGATATGATCCTGACTGCATCACCGTATATGGAACAGCTGATCAATTTTACAAGAGGCCATAATTTCTTCGCGCTGCTCACAGACGGGGAAGGCTGTATCCTCAATGCCATCGGAGATGAAAAAATTCTGTCGGAGGCCTTTGATCTGAAGATGGTCCCCGGTGCTTATATGAATGAAGAAAGTATCGGGACCAATGCAATGGCGATCGTCGTGAAAACCGGGGAACCTGTACAATTGTCAGGGAAAGACCATTTTATCAAGGCCTATCACAGATGGACCTGTTCCGGTGCGCCCATTAAAGACAATCACGGAAATTTGATCGGCGTTCTTGACCTTACAGGATATACCGACAAGGTGCATCCCCATACACTGGGTATGGTAATTGCAGCCTCCAATGCCATTGAGGAAATGATTAAGGTGAAAGAATTTAATCGGCTTCAAAATATGACCAACAGACATATCAAAACCATATTCAATTCCATGTCGGTGGCAATCATGACCTCGGATACCGACGGAAACGTCAAAATCTATAATAAAAAAGCACTTGAGTTATTCGGAAATATGAATCTTCAGTTGAAAACCGGATCAATGAAGGGGCTGATTGAGGAATGGGAAGACATAAAAGGTGATCTCTGCTCTGCGGAAAACATCTCAAGAGAAGTAAACATCATCGCATTACGGAACCGTTTCCCGTGCTGTATGTCTGCAAATCCGATCTACAATCCCCAAGACGACAGTATTGAAATCGTGTACGTATTTGAGGCAACAAAAAGCAATAAAAAGAATAACGGACATTTGGCATACTATACCTTTGACAAGATCATCGGAGAGGAAGAAAACTTCCTGAAAACCGTTCAATACGCCAAAAAGATTGCCAACAGCAAATCTACCATACTGATCACAGGAGAAAGCGGGACCGGAAAAGAAGTATTTGCCCAGTCCATCCATAACTTCAGCAGGAGGGCAGGTGGCCCCTTTGTCGCATTGAACTGCGGCGCAATCCCCAACCAGCTGATTGAATCGGAGCTCTTCGGTTATGAGGAAGGGGCGTATACCGGTGCTAAAAAGGGCGGTAATCTTGGCAAGTTTGAATTAGCCCACAGCGGCACCATCATGCTGGACGAAATAGGAGAAATGCCCCTCGACATGCAGACAAAGCTGCTGCGGGTTCTGGAGGAGGGCGTCATTACGAGAATCGGAAGCCAGAAGCTCATTCCTGTGGACGTCAGGATCATTGCTGCATCCAATAAGGATCTGAAGATGGAAGTGGAACTGGGAAGGTTCCGGAAAGATCTGTTTTACCGGCTCAATGTACTTCCCTTGTACCTGCCGCCTTTAAGGGAACGAAAAAGCGATATCATGCTGCTGATCCGGTATTTTATGAAAAATATATCGGATCTGCTGAACAAGAAAGAAATCGAAATACCGGAAGCATTTCTGAATAAAATGCGAAATTACAACTGGCCCGGCAATATCAGAGAACTGGAGAATGTGGTCGAACTGATTATCAATACCGAATCGCTGCCGCCGGGATATTTCGGTCAGGAGGCAGCAATGCAAATTCCCCTGAACCGGGACTGCCTTGAAATAAATTATATTGAAAAAGAGCATTTGATTACGGTGTTGAACAAGTACAACGGGAACATATCCCAATCCGCATTGGCATTAGGTATCCGAAGAAATACCCTGTACAGTAAAATCAAGAAATATGAGATTCGCGTATAGGGAAGGGAATCGATTAGCGCCTTTTAGAGAAGCGGAGGCTCCCTGATGAGAACCTCCGCCCTTTTTGTTTTATACTATAGTTCCTTGATGTTGATCTGCAGTTCAATTCCCAGATCTTTTGCGCACTTAAAATAGTAGTCAACCTGTTCATAGGTCAGCATATCGGATGATATCAGCCCATACTGGTCAAAGATATCGTTCACAAGCATCTTCGTAAACAGCGATCCTCCCTGTCCGGTTAAGTACATTTCTGCTGTCAATCCGGCTCGTTCGAAAGATTCTGTCAGGCCCGGCGCAAAAACATGAATTTCCACCATCACATCCTTGCCGTCTTTTTTTCCGTACGCTTCGACGACCATGCAGCCCGTATCCGATACCAGTCCCTCCTCCAGGATCTCCTGTATTTCTTCCTTATATTTTGGAGCAGGCGGGATATGTTTCAAAACCAGATCGAAGGGAATGACTTCTGCCCCACTAATTAATTCAGGCTTTCTGGAAAGCAAACCGGCCCGATAGAGAGGTTTTGCAAATTCTACGCCTGCTCCGCCGTATTTAAAGTACACCGTTTTGACTCCTTTAAAAAAGGCGTCCTTATTAAACCAGTAATGGACAGTTTCGTCATGGCAATGCTCCGATA